>JALZDD010000417.1 GCA_030862715.1 Actinomycetota bacterium
GCCGGCTACACCAGCATGACCGTGGCCGACAGCCTGATCTATCCCGAGGAGTCCGACTCCACCTATCCCTACACCGATACCGGCGACCGGGAGTTCCTGCAGGGCAAGGAGTTCATCGAGGCGTTCATCCTGTGCGCCCACCTCTTCGCGGTGACCACGACGCTGCGCCTGACGCCGTTCGTGGTGAAGCTGCCGGTACGCCCGCCGGTGCTGGCCGCCAAGCAGGCCTCGAGCCTCGCCTTCCTCTCCGGAAACCGGCTCGGACTCGGCGTCGGCCTGTCCCCGTGGCCGGAGGACTTCGCCGCCCTCGGCGTCGACTGGAAGCGCCGCGGCAAGCGGATGGACGAGTGCATGGACATACTCCGTGGTTTAACTGCGCCGGTGGCCTCTCCGCATGGTGTGGATCAGGAGTTCTTCGGCTACAAGGGTGAGTTCTACGAGTTCGCGCCGCTCCAGCAGCGCCCCGCACCGACCGAGAAGATCCCGCTCCTCGTCGGCGGCCACGCCGACGCCGCACTGCGCCGCGCGGTCCTCAAGGGCGACGGCTGGATGCACGCCGGCGGCGACGGCGAGGAGCTCGACCGCCTCCTGGTCCGCCTCGCCGAGATCCGGTGCGAGGAGGGTGACACCAGGGACGACTTCGAGGTCCACGTGATCAGCTACGACGCGTACGACCTCGACGGGATCAAGCGGCTCGAGGACAAGGGCGTCACCGACTGCATCGTCGGCTTCCGCGATCCCTATGTGAAGGGCGCCGACCCTGAGCCGCTGGAGAAGAAGATCAAGCACCTGGAGTGGTACGGGGAGAACATCATCGCGAAGGCGAACGGATGAGTGAGGCGTACGGCCTGACCGAGCCGCTCCAGCGGGCGATCGCGGAGGCGGAGGAACTGATCGCGAATGCCCCGTTCATCCGGACCGAAGCCGACCGGCTCGAGGGCTATGAGTACCTCTCCGGCCGGATCCGGATGGCGATGCAGACGGCGTTCGACTACGACCTCGAGCAGCCGCTCTTCGTGAACCCGACCCACCAGTTCTCCAAGCAGGGCCTGGACAATCCCGACGCGATCTACTTCAACGCCTACCTGCGAGAAGGCGTCGAGTACGTCGTCCGCGGCCGGCGCGGGACCAGCGCCGACCTCTCCTTCCAGGTGATGGGCGGCGCCTACACCGCCGACTCCGCCGCGACCAGCCTGATGGCCTTCGACGACCGCAAGCTCCAGCTCGACCCTGACAGCACAGACGGATCCTTCGAGTTCACCTATGTCGCCGAGCCCGGGGCGAAGACCCTGATCGTGCGCGAGGTCTTCAACGACTGGGACGCCGAGACCCGCGGCACGATCACGATCGAGCGTCCCGACACCCTCGGCCGACCGCGCCGCCCGCTCACCCAGGAGCTGCTCCGGAAGAAGTACGAGGTCGCGGCCCGGTCGCTGACCGGCTCGATCCAGACCTGGTTCGCCTTCCCTCAGTTCTTCCAGTACAAGGAGCCGGTCAACACGCTCACCGTCCCGGCCCGGACGCCCGGCGGGCTGGAGTCGCAGTTCTCCTCGATCGGTCACTACGAGCTGGCCGAGGACGAGGCGCTCGTGGTGGAGGTGCCGTGTTGCGACGACTGCAGCTACCAGGGCATCCAGGTCGGCTCGGACTGGTATGCCTCGACCGACTACGAGACCCACCAGACCAGCCTCACCAAGGCCCAGGCGGTCACCGACCCCGACGGTGTGATGCGCTTCGTGATCTCGGAGCACCCGCCCCTGGACGGCAAGCCGATCGCGAACTGGCTCGAGACCACCGGGCACCGCACCGGCTCGCTGATGCTGCGCTGGCAGCGGCTCGAACGAGACCTCACCGCCGCCGACGGACCGGT
The DNA here is from genome assembly GCA_030862715.1 of Actinomycetota bacterium. The sequence goes on from JALZDD010000417.1 coordinate 1,871, forward strand.
GGTCCACAAGGTGAGGGCGGCAGACGTACGCGGCCTGCTTCCGCACACCGAGACGCTGAACCCTGGGGGGTATGCCGAGCGGATCACCGCACGTCAGCGGTCGGTTGCGCGCAGGATGCTCAGCTGACAGGGGGCGCGACGCGAACGCGTTGGACGCCTATGATTGCCGCCCATGGCCAGTCCCCACCACGAGCCACCGACGATCCCGGGCTTCCGTCATCGTCGGCTGATCGGCGCAGGCGGCTCCTCAGATGTCTTCCTCTACGAGTGGCCGCAGGAGAAGGTCGACGTCGTCGTCAAGGTCTGGAACGACCGGCTCAGCGGTGAGACCCAGGACGCGCTCGCCAAGGAGACCAAAGAGGTCGCCGAGCTCGCCGCCCACCCCCATGTGCTGCCGCTCCACGCGGTCGGCGTCAGCGATGACGACCGCTGCTTCGTGGTGATGGACCATCGCGCCGGCGGCGACCTGCAGACCCGCTGGAAGCGCGAGCGGCTCCCGGTCGCCGAGGCGCTGAGCATCACGATCAAGGTCGCCGGAGCGCTCGACGTCGCCGCCCGGCACGGGATCCTGCACGGCGACGTCAAGCCCGCCAACATCCTGATGACCAGTGGCGGGGAGCCGCAGCTGGTCGGCTTCGGAGGCCTCTCCTCGGCCGGTCGTCCCGGCGGTGCAGACTCGACCTCGCTGCCGTGGATGGCGCCGGAGATGCTCTCGGACCCGCCCGAGCCGAGCGCCTGGGCGGACATCTGGAGCCTGGCCGCGACCTGCTACACGCTGCTCGCGGGACGTACGCCGTTCGAGGGGCCGAACGGTCGCGACGCTCCCGCGGCGCTGTCGGAGCGGATCCGGGAGTACGAACCGCTGTCCATCGATCGCGACGACGTCCCGGCGTCGTTCGAGGAGGCGCTGCGCAAGGCGATGTTCAAGCGCCGGGCCGGTCGGCACTGGAGTGCCGCCGACTTCGCCAAGGCGCTCCAGGCGGTCGAGGCGGAGCTCGGGCTG
>JALZDD010000418.1 GCA_030862715.1 Actinomycetota bacterium
CGAGCCGAGGACCTGGTCGAGCGGCACCGACCCGAGGCGTACGCCATGACGGACCGCGTCGCCGGCCTCGGCCAGGCCCAGATCGGTGAGCGAGGCCGGCACGGTGAGCGGGACGGTGGTGGTGTACCAGCCGATGGAACGGGTCAGCGGGTCCCTGGTGCGGGTGGAGACCGGCGCCATCGTGTCCAGCCGGTCACCGCCGCCGAGGTCGGAGAGCGCGGTGGCGAGGGCGGCCAGGACGGCGGCGTACGTCGAGGCGCCGCTGTTGCGGGCGCGGGCGCCGATGCGGTCCATCAGGTCGGCGTCGGCCAGCGGCGCCACGGCGGTCGCCTGGGCGGCCCGCTCCCCCGGCTCGAGACCGAGCGGCAGCGGGAAGGTCGGCAGCCGGTGACCGCGGCCGCCGAGGAACTCGCCCCAGCCGCGCAGCAGCGGGTCGTCGGGGGCGACCCAGGCGGGGCCGTCCCATCCCTGCTCGACGGCGTCGAGGAACGACCTCACCGGTGGCAGCGACGGCTCCTCGCCGCCCTCGGTGAAGGCGGCGTAGAGGTGGGCGAGCTCCTCGACCGCGACGGCGACCGAATGGGCGTCGCAGTGCAGGTGGTCCATGCCGAGGACGATCGTGGAGCGGTCGGCGCGGGAGATCGCGGCCGGCAGGAATGCCGGGTAGGCGAACGGTCCGCACCGCTCGTCGAGGGCAGCGTGGAGGGCGGCGCGGGTCTCCTCGACGGTGCTGGTGTGGCCGACGGAGGTCACCGACCAGGTCAGGGTGCCGGGGTGGTGCCGGCGGGCCTGGAGCCCCTCGGACCCGGCGACGACCTCGAGCTGCAGGCTGCCGTGGCGGGCGAGGAAGGCGCGCCAGGTGCGGGAGAGCGCGACCGGCTCGATGGGTCCGTCGACGTCGAAGGCGGCGGCCAGCCAGACGGTCGGCGCTCCGGCCATCGCGCCAGCCAGGTGGTTGCGCTGGTTGAGCGAGAGCTCGGCGGGCGCACCGTGGGCGGGAGCGGAGAGGTCCCAGCGCAGCAGCGTGCCCGGCCGGGGCTCCCACAGGTCAGCGGTCGTGACCAGCATGTCCGGTCTCGATGATCTGGTCGGCATCGACAGGATGCACCGGCAGGCCGAGGTCGGCGAGCACGTCGTGGAGCGCCTCGAAGAAGGTCGCCACGGCCCGTCCGCCCTGCTCGGTGTCGGGGCTCTGGGTGGCCAGCTCGAAGCGGTCGGCGAAGCGGTTGACCCACAGGCTCGCGTTGGCGGTGCGGCCTTCGCCGGTGAAGTGCAGCCCGGTGTCGAACGGGGTGGTCCCGGCGCCGGGGAACTTGCGTACGTCGAGGTAGGAGACCATCTGCGGACTGGCCAGCTCGCTCGGCGCGAGCACTCCGCCGGCGACCATCGCGCCCAGCGCGACGTGGACCGGGGTGCGGGCCAGCTCGCGGGCGGTGCCGAAGGCCTTCTCCGCCGCGAGGACGGTCTCGGGGAAGGTCTCCCCCAGTGGCATCGAGACGGGGGCGAAGTTGCAGAACCAGCCGTGCGACGTCGCAGTCTGCTGCGACCGGGTGCCGAGCACGGTGATCCCCAGGTAGTCCGAGCTGCCGGTCAGGCGCTGCTCGGCGTGAGCGAGGAGCGCGAAGACGCCGCTGGTGAACCGGCCGCCGGCGTCACGGCAGAGCTCCTCAAGCGCGTCCACCCCCTCGCCCTCGAGAGCGGTCCAGGTCCGGATCCGGACCGGCGCGGTCTCCCCCGGGGCCAGCCCGAGGTCGACCGGGAACCGCGGCAACCGCCCGCCGTGGCGCGAGACGATGTCGGCCCACTCGCGCACCGCCGGTGTCTCCGCGTCGCACTCGGCGGCCAGCTGCTGCTCGGCGGCTGCGTACGTCACGAAGCTGTCGGCCTCCGGCAGCTCTGGCGCGGGGGTTCCCAGGGCCGCGGCGTAGGCGGCGCCGAGCTCGGCCGGGACCATCAGCTGCGAGGCGCCGTCGGTGAAGGCGTGGTCACAGCCCCAGAAGTAGGTGAAGCCCTCCTCGCGCACGATCGCGCCGAGAAGGAACGGAGTCCAGGAATCGGGCCGGCACTGCTCGTCCCACAGGCTGACGAGCAGGTCCTGCCAGCCGCCGGACCAGTCGGCCGGCGCCTCGACCTCGACCGCCTCGAAGGCGATCGCGTCAGCGGGCACGAGGTGTCGCACCGGGGTGGCGCCGGAGAGGTCGAACCAGGTGCGCAGCCCCTCGTGACGACCGACGAACGAGTTCAGCGCCTCGATGTAGGCCGTCTCGTCGAAGGCCACGTCGAACTCGCCGCACGTCCCGGTCCAGGCGCGGTGGACGCCGCCGGAGGCGACCTTGGCGCGGTAGGCGTTGAGATGGTCGGCCTGCAGGAACGAGGGGGCTCCGGAAGAGGCCGGCGCGGCATCTGCCGCCGCCTGGCACTCACGGGTCGGGCGCAGCACGACCACCCGGCCCGGCGCCGGAGCCAGCTCGGCCAGCGCCCCGATCCTCATGCGGTGCCCTCCAGCGCGGCGGTCTCGGGCTGCGCGATCTCCTCCAGCAGCCCGCTCATCCCGCCGATCAGGTCGCGCACGACCCGTTCGGCCGCGACCGTCTCGGGATAGCGCGTCGAGACGTTGAGACCGTCCCGGTCACGCACGAGCCACAGGTAGACCTCGTCGTCGGCGCGGACGGGGGCCCGCAGCGTACGGGCGTCCCACTCGTTCCAGCGCTCGGCGCCGGAGATGAAGCGGGTGTCGACGAAGGTGACCACGAAGTGCGGCGCGTCGTCGACACCGAGCAGGTCGGCGACCCGCGCGAACGGCCGCGGGACCAGCGGCTTCGCCGCGGCGAGCGCAGCCTGGACGCGGGCGGCGACCTCGGTCAGCGTCTGCGCGCCGGTGATGTCGAGGGTGATCGGGACGAGGCCGACGTACCAGCCGACCGCGGCGGCGTGCTCGGCGGTGTAGCGGGTGTGCATGGGCGCCACGAAACGCATCCGCTCCACGCCGTGCTGGGCCCGCAGGACGTACGCCATCGCGCCCATCATCCCGGCCTGGAAGGAGACCCCGGCGCCCTTGCACAGCTCGCCCAGGATCCGGGCCTCGCGGGAGTCGCCGAGCCACTGCGACAGGCTGGCCTGCGGCAGCGGCTCCGCCGAAGCGGGTACGTCGGTGATGCCCGTGACCGGGAAGTCGGCGAACCGAAGTCGCCCGTCGGGAGTCGTCAGCCAGTCGCGCCAGGCCTGCACCGACTCGCTCTCCAGCGACATCGCCTCGCCGGCGACCCGCTCCTCCGCAGCGTGGTCGATGTGGCTGCCGGTGGTGGCCGCGGCCAGCTCCGTGAACGGCTCGCCGGCCAGCGCCCGCTCGTAGAGCGAGGCGATCTCCTCGAACCAGAGCAGCTGGGAGTAGGCGTCCATGACGCCGTGGTCGGCGCCGAAGACCAGGGTGAAGCCGTCGGCGTCGGCCACCGTCGCGAAGACGACGTAGGGCCAGGCCGACGGGTCGATGTGGTCGGCGAGGAAGTCCGAGACGCAGCCGCGGGCGTCCTCGCCGTCGAACCGGCCGAGAACCGTGGTGGTCACCGAGACGTCAGCCGCGGCGACCGTGCGACGCCGCCGGCCGGCCGTGGTCTCCTCGACGGTCCCGCGCAGCGCCTCGTGACGTCCGATCCAGGCCCGGAGCGCGAGGTCGAGCGCCTCGGTGTCGAGCTGCCCGCGCAACCGCATGATCGAGCCGATCCAGGAGCCCGCCTCGGCGGTGTCGAGGTGCAGCTCGTGGTTGTGGGACAGCCGGCGTTCGTCGTCAACCCAGACGCTCGGCTCCGCGGTGGGGATCCACGCGGTCACCTCGCCCGGGGGTACGTCGTACGCGGACAGCTCGGTGTACTCCATCGGAGGTGGAGTTCCTCTCTGAGGTGGGGGGCTCATTGCGGCAAAACGCCATCTCGGGGACCCGAACGAACCTCAAGAACGCCGTAGCCCGAGAAGGCGACCAGCCTGGGACGACGGCTATGTCGTCCCACGTCGCGGCCTATTGTGCACACAGGTCCGCACCCGAATTCGACTGCCCCCGGACGTGGGAATCGCCACACTTCTTTATTGCCCCCGGGGGTTTACATGACGTATCGACTCCGATTGACTCCTCCCCCTGCGCGCGCTATCGCTGTGTGATCTCGTCGGGCCTTCACCCGGCTGCCCGCTCTATCTCGAGGACTCCCCCATGCCCGCTGCCACCCGTGTACCGATCGACAACTCCGGCCGCCTGCAGTTTGCCGACGACCTCTTCGCCAGGCGCCATCGCGGCCTCGGAAGTCCGATCGCCAACCAGTGGATCTGGCGGCTCAACAGCCCCTACGACCCCGACCGACTGCGCTACATTGCGGCCGGCCTGGCCGAGGGCGGGCTCTCGCGGAAGCTGCACCGGGCGAGGTTCCCCGGAGCCCGCGACCTGTGGACCAACGCCGACCGCGAGTCGATCGAGCTCTACGAGGAGATCCTCCCCGTCGCGGAGATCACCGACTGGCTCCAGCAGCGGCACGGCGACCACCTCGACCCGCACGAGGGCCTGACCTACCGGCTCACCGCGATCGATCTCGACGACGGCACCTCGGTCGTCTCCATGCTGCTCGCCCACGCTGTGGGCGACGGCGGCTCCGTCCTAGACGCCGTGTCGCGGGCCTCCCGCGGCGAGCCGCTGCGGCTGCCGCCCGCGCCGGCCAAGGGCTGGGACCGCCTCCGTGCCGAGGCTGCGGACAGCCGCGCGCAGTGGCGCGCCGTCCGCGACTGGACCAGGGCCCGTCGTCAGGCGAAGAAGGACGGCACCGCGGCCCTGGCCACCAAGGCCCCGCGTGTCTACCCGGAGGCCACCCCGAACCCGGCGCCGGAGACCTGGCGGATGCCGCGGATGATCACCGAGTTCGACACCGAGGCGATGACGAAGATCGCCGCCGAGCACGGTGGCTCGACCAACGCCTGGTTCATCAACGTGGTCGCCGACCTGCTCGTCCGCATCGACCACGTGCCGGTCAACCGGGGTGATGTCCCGGTCTCGCTGCCGATGAGCGACTTCCAGCCCGGGGACGTACGCTCCAACTCGACGCGCGTGGCCATGGTCGAGGTGCCGCGCGACGTGCTCGACAAGCGCGATCTCGGCGCGATCAAGAAGCTCTCCAAGGCGGCCTACATCCGCCTCGGTCAGGCCGGCCCGGGGCTGGTCCCGGTGCCGCTGGCAATGATGCAGATGCTGCCCGACGCCGTGCTCGACAAGCTCCCGCAGCCGCCGGCCGCCGCGTGCATGGCCTCCAACCTGCCCCAGCTCCCCGACGACTACCGCTACGCGATGGGCGATGACGTACGCCTCGTGGCCGGGCTCGCCGGCTACCAGAACGCGACCGCCCAAGACGCCTACGACGTCGGCGGCGGGATCATCTCCTGGCTGATCCAGTCGGGGCCGCGTACGACGCTCAACCTCGTCGCCGCCGAGCCCGACCGCGTGCCGGACCTGGACTTCCTGAAGAGCCTGGTCGTCGAGGAGCTGGGCTCGTGGGGTCTGACCGTCGAGGTGTGGTGACTTCAGCGCGCTCGCTCGAGCGCGTCGGCGGCACGCGCCACGGCGGTCTCGGGAGTGATCAGCAGCGGCGCGACCTCGGCGGCGCGCTCACGCACGCGCGGCATCAGAACCTCGCCGAGCGCGGCCCGGAGTCGGTCGCGGTCCAGGCGGGACGCCTTGACCGAGGTGCCGACGCCGAGGTCGCCGAGCAGGCGACCCCAGACGGGCTGGTCGGCGGAGTACCACCCGACCACGCTCGGGATCCCCGCGCGCAGCACCGCGGCGGTGGTGCCGGCGCCACCGTGGTGGACGGCGGCGACGCATCGCGGCAGCACCGCCGCGTGGTCGACGGCACCCACGAGACGTACGTGGTCAGGGACGTCGACCGCGAAGGAGTTCCAGCCGCTGCTGACGAGCGCGCGCAGGCCGAGGTCCTCGGTCGCGGCCGCGACGTCGGCGACCAGGCGTGCCGGATCGGCCACCGGCATCGAACCGAACCCGACGTAGACGGGCGGATAGCCCGCGGCGAGCCACTCGCCGAGGTCGTCCGCACTGGACTCACTCGGGCCTGTCTCGCCCAGCCGCAGCCGGTCCGCCTCGGCCAAAGCCAGGAAGCCGGCGAACGGACTCTGGATGCCCCACTCGCGCGGCAGACCTGGGACGAGCAGCGGGTCGTAGGCCTGGACCTCGACCGCGCCGCGGTCGCGGAGCCGGGTCTGCAGCCGGGTGCGGGCCGGGGGCAGCCCGAGAGCGACGCGCTGGGCGTTCTCGGCGTCCCGGGTCAGCTCCCAGCGCATCCGGATGCCGACGTCCCAGGCCCGCTCCTGGACGGCCTCGGGTCCGGGCACGACCTTCACCGACCGGTTCGAGCGGACCGGGAAGTAGTGCAACGCCGCGAACCCGGCGCCGATCCGCTCCGCGAGCGCCGAGCCGACCTCCTGCCCGAGGAGGCCCGCGACGACGACGTCCGCGCTGCCACGCTCCCCCGCGAGCGCGACCAGGTCGCGGCGGAAGTCGTCCCAGCCGTGGGCGGAGACCTCTCGCACCGCCCGGACCCGGGTGCGAGGATTGGCCGAGCGCATCTCCTCGCGCACCAGGCTCGAGGAGAGCAGCGCACCGCTGTCAGGGCCGACAGCGTGCGGGCCCAGCCCCAGCCTCGCGGCCAGAGCGACCAGGTTGGGCGCGACCCCGACGGTGACCTCGTGGCCGCGACGGCGCAGCTCGAGGGCCACAGCGAGCGCCGGCTGGACGTCGCCGCGACTGCCCATCAACCCGAAGACGAACCGCATCACTTCTAGAATCCCCCACCGTTAGGACCGAGACCGCATGCCCGAGCCTGTGATGCTGCCCTCACTGCCGCCCGCGAGCCCTGGCGCCCGCCCGGCACCGTTCGCTCCGGAGCGCACCAACCGGCTGACGTACGACGACGAGGTCTTCCTCCGCTCCGCGACCGTGATCGGCGTCCCAGTCGTGGGCCAGACGGCCTGGCGGTTCCCCACCGAGGTCCCGGTCGAGGCGGTCCAGGACGTGGTCGACGAGCTGGCCAAGGGCCCGCTCAACCGTCTCGTCGTACGCCCCAAGGTGACCGGCGCCCGCTCCCGGTGGGTGCCGGCGACCACCGCCGAGCCGGTCCGCCTGCACCCCGACCGGATCAAGCCCGACCAGGTGATGGCCTGGCTCGACACCACCACCGACGTGGTGCCGTTCGACCCGGTGAAGGGCCCACTGTGGGCGTTCTTCATGGCCTACACCACCGACGGCGGCACGGTCGTGACCTACAACGCCTCCCACATCGTCTGCGACGGCGGGATGAAGCTCGGTGCCCTGATCGCGGCCGTACGTCGCCAGCCCCTGCCCCGGCTCCCCTTCGACGACCCCGCGGCGACCGAGGTCACCCGCAAGGACGACTGGCGCGACGCTCGCACGATGGCACGCGCCGCCGCCCGCGGCCTCCGGGCGGCCCGGAGGGCCGGAGAGCTCCCCGTGCTGGAGGCCCAGTCCTCCGAGAAGCGGCCGCTGCCCGCCCCGCAGCCCGACGACGACGTCGTCCACGAGGTCGCCTTCGCCGGCGCCGACTGCCCCGTCGAGGAATGGAACGCGGCCGTGGAGCGGGCCGGCGGCACCTCCAACGCGCTGCAGGTCGCGATCTCGGTCGAGGTGCTCCTCGAGGCCGGGATCGTACGCCCCGGCGAGCCGGTCAAGATGTCGCTGCCCGTCTCGATGCGCGGCGAGGGCGACCTGCGCTCCAACGCCACCTCGGGCGTCTCCATCGCCGTGGACACCGAGCTGCGCGACGGCGTCGGCCGGGTCACCGACCTCGCCCACATCCGGGAGCGGTCGAAGAAGGAGTTCTCCGCGCTCTTCAAGGGCACCCGCCCCGACCCGATCGCCCACATCGCGCCGCTTGCCCAGATGATCCCGGACAAGGTCGCCAAGCCGCTGCTCAAGGGGGTTGTCACGCCGCTCGGTCTCGCCTCCAACCTGGGCCGGCCCGACCCCGACTTCGTGGCGCCGTTCGGCGTGGTGGCCGAGTCGATCGTCTTTCGCGGCCTGGCGCTCGGCGCGACCCGCGGCGAGCTGCGCCGGATGCGGGGCGGGGTGACGTCGTGGTGGTGCGAGGTGGGCGACACTGGTCGAAGCGGAGCCCGAGACGGTGGAGTCTGCAACTTCGGCATCCGTGCGCTCGATCCCGATGCGGTCCCCGACTCCGAGCGGCTGAAGGAGATCGTCACCACCGTCTACGGACGCTGGGGCCTGGTGCCGACCTTCTGGTGATCCGGCACAGCCTGGTGAGAGGATGCGGTCATGACGATCGACGTACTCGGTGAGCCCTACACCGTGGAGACCATCGAGCTCGCGGACGACTTCGAGGGCACGGTCGTGGCCACGCTGGTCAGGCGGCCCGCCGACGGCGACGCCAAGGGCGCCGTCCTCTACGTCCACGGCTTCTCCGACTACTTCTTCCAGAAGGAGTACGCCGAGTGGTGGACCGCCCGCGGCTACGACTTCTACGGCCTCGACCTGCGCAAGTACGGTCGCTCGCTGCGTGAGC
>JALZDD010000426.1 GCA_030862715.1 Actinomycetota bacterium
GGACATCAGATCGAGCCGCCTCCGTCGATGACGATCGACTGACCGTTGATGTTGGTCTGCTCGAGCAGCAGCATCCGCACGGTCGGCACGACGTCCTCGGGCGTGGTCATCGCGCCCGAAGGCGTACGCCGCGCGATCGACTCGAGCTGGTTCGCACCGAGCACGGCGGACATCTCCGAGGCGAAGAACCCCGGCGCGACCGAGTTCACCAGCACCCGGCCACCGAGCTCACGGGCCAGCGAGCGGGTCGCCGCGTCGAGACCACCCTTGGTGGCCGAGTAGGCCACCAGGCCCTGATAGCCACGCTGGCCACAGATCGAGGTCACGTTGACGACCCGGCCCTTCAAGCCCTTACCGATCAGGCGCCGCAGCACGAACCGGGTCAGCACCAGGGGCGCGGTCAGGTTGGTCTCGATGATCTGCGCGATCCGGTCGGAGGAGGTGTGCACGTGCAGCGAGTCCTGCCCGATCGCGGCGTTGTTGACCAGGCCGTCGATGACGCCGAGCGTCGCCTCGACCTCCTTGACGAACGCCTGGGCCGCTTTCTCGTCGGTCACGTCGACCGAGCCGAAGTGGGTGTCCTCGGGGTACTTCGAGGCCAGCGCCTCGAGCTCGGGGGTCACCGTGCGCGCGAAGGCAGCGACCTTCACGCCACGCTCGAGCAGATCGGAGACGATCGCGAGACCGAGGCCGCGCGAGGCGCCGGAGACCAGCACGACGGATACGGGCGGGAAGGGTTGAAATTCAGACATCGCTCTTCAGTGTCTCCTTGGCCGGGATCTCGGCAAGCATCTTGATGCGCCGCGGCACGGCGTACTCGGGCAGCCGCTCGGCCGCCCAACGGATCAGGTCGTCGGCGGTCACGTCCGAGTCGTGGTCGGCGACCACGTCGGCGACGACCATGGTGCCGACCAGAGGCGCCTTCCGGCCGCGTACGGCCGCCCAGGCGATCGCGGGGTGGGACTGCAGCAGGTCGCGTACGGCACCGGCCGAGACCTTGGAGCCACCGACGTTGAGCTCGTCGCGGTCGAGGCGACCGGTGACCAGGACCCGGCCGTCCTCGATGCGGGCGGCATCCCCGGTGCGTACGGCACCGGTCATCTCCGCACCCGAGGCGTCGGTGCCGTGGTGCGGCGAGGTGATCACCAGCTCGCCGTCGAGCACCGCCAGTCGCGGGCGACCGGGGACGTCGCGGTCCAGCCACTCCTCCGGAAAACCGGCGCGACCCTCGTGGACGACGATCGAGGCGCCCACCTCGGAGGAGGCGTAGATCCAGGAGACGCGCGCGTCCGGGAAGGCCTCGGCCAGCTGCGACAGCACGGCCTGGTCGACCGGTTCGCCACCGAGGGTGACCTGCTCGAGCGGCAGCTTCTGCAGCTCGGCGCCGTGGCGCATCAACGTACGCCGCCAGAAAGTCGGGGTCCCGGAGACGGCGGTGACGCCGTGCTCGAGCGCGGGCGTCACCCAGTCGTCCAGGTCGGCCGGGTCGACGAGCACCAGGTCCTGGCCGGGCACACCCAGGCCGAGAGTGATCACCTGCCACCACGCATAGGTGCCGGGCGAGTAGGGGCACAGCCAGGTGCGCGGCGCCAGCTCGCCGGTCACGGTCGAGAGCGACTCCAGGGTGTGGCCGACCCGCTTGGGTCTTCCGGTCGACCCGGAGGTGAGCAGCCAGACCCGGCCGTCCTCGGCCGGACGGGGGCTGGTCGCCTCGTGGACGTCGTCGCCGGCGACGAGGTCGAACCCGGCCCCGCGCAGCTCTGCGGCGAGGGACTCGTCGAGCCGTCCGGCGGCGACGACGAGCAGCTCGCAGCCGTCCTTCAGACCGGCCACGGCCGGCAGCGCATCGACGCTGTGCTCCACCACGTGGGCCGTCGGCGCCGGCCGTGGGGCTGCGCGCTGGACGAGCTCACCCCAGGTCGATCGCCTCCCCGTCCGGGCGTCGACGACGAGGTTGTCGGCGATCACTGCCCCTGGATCTCCACGAGCAGGTCGAGCACGTCTCCGATCGTCTCGATCGAGCGAAGTCCGGCCGCCTCGAAGTTGAGCTCGTCACCGATCTCGTCCTCGACCCGGAGCGCGAGCTCGGAGAAGTCGAGGGAGCGGAAGCCGAT
>JALZDD010000433.1 GCA_030862715.1 Actinomycetota bacterium
GTAGGCCATCCGGTAGGGCGTCCACAGCCGCTCCAGACCGTCGCCCTCGCCGATGCCGTCCTGGGTGAGTACGCCGTCCATCTCTGTCACGCGGCAAACACTACTTAACCCCTCACAGGCCCATTCAGGACAGGCTCATCCGGGCGCTTCCCCACCCCGCAGCGCGTACGCCCCGGCGACAGCGGCCGCGAGCATCACCCACAGCGACCGTGGTGCTCACCTCGGCCCCGGTGTCGCAGGAGACCCTGTCGATGCGTGGCAGGTCGTTGGGCACGATGACGTCGCTCCACGGGTTCGGACCTAGACGACCGCCCTCGGCACTCGCTTGGGTGACGGTCATAGAGTGGCAGCACCCCACGACGTTGCGCGCAAGCGGCTCAATCACCCTTGATCCAGGCTCACCTAGCGTGCCGAAGTGACCACTCCCGTCAGCGACCGCACCTCTACGTCGGCGCCCGCGAGGCCCGGCGGCAGCGACGCACGCTTCGCAGGCAGAGGCTGGACAGACACCGCGATCGTGCTGATCGCCGCTCTGGTGGCGACGGCCGCGTGGCTGCCCTACCTCTACCGACCGCTCACCTCGGACGAGAGCGGCTTTCTGATGCTCGCCGAGCAGTGGAAGCCGGGCCGTTCGTTGTACGGCGACTACTGGGTCGATAGGCCACCACTGCTGCTCTGGCTGTTCACCATCGGCGGCCACCTCGGGCCTGTGGACGCGACGACCTCCGGGCTCGTCGCCCCCGGGCTCAAGCTGCTCGGCGCCGTGGCCAGTGGGATGTCGGTGGTCCTGGCCGGCGTCCTGGCGAGCCAGGTGTCCCCGGGCAATCGCTCAGCGCGGCTCACGAGCGTCGTGCTGGCGGCCGCACTGCTGTCGAGCCCGCTGCTCGGGATGTCGGCGGTCAACGGTGAACTGCTCGCGGTGCCGTTCGTCCTGCTCGGCCTGGTGTGCGCGGTGACGGCCATGCGCGGATCATGGGGATGGCGTACGGCCGTGTTCGCCGCCGGCGCGGGTGCCTCCGGCATGGCTGCCGCGCTGGTGAAGCAGAACTTCATCGACGTCTTCGTGTTCACCGCCGTCCTCGTCGCGGTCTCCCACCGGCGGGTGCCGCGGCTGTGGGAACGGGCCGCCACGTTCTCGGGCGGCGCCGCCGTCCTGCTCGGCGCGGCCCTCCTCGGGGCCTGGGCGCGGGGCACCTCCGTGCCCGAGCTGTGGGACGCGGTCGTGGTCTTCCGCGTCCATGCCGCGACGATCATCGACGCCTCGGCCTCCTCCACGACGACCGGACGAGCCGTGCTGCTCGCCGCCGCGTGCCTGGGCAGCGGTGTCGCCGTGGTGCTCGTCGTCGCGGTGGCGGCGATCTTCGCGCGCAGGACGCCGTTGGTCCTGCCCGCGCTCGCCATGACGGCTTGGGAGCTGTTCGCGATCGTCGCGGGCGGCAGCTATTGGTTGCACTACCTGACCGGCGTCATCCCCGGCCTCGTGCTGCTCGCGGCCATTGCCCGGGCGGGTCCGCGGTCCGGGCGGGCACTGAGGTACGCCGTGGCCTACACAGTCGCCACCGCCCTTGCCGCCTGGGCGTTCTGGGCAACCTCCACGCCGCAGAACACGCCGGTGAGCCAGGTCTCGTCCTACCTACGTGAGCACGCCCGCCCCTCCGACGGTGTCGTCGTCGGGTTCGGGCACCCAGAGATCATCGCCGCGAGCGGCCTGGACAGCCCGTACGAGTATCTGTGGAGCCTCCCGGCGCGTGTCCGCGACCCGCAGCTTGCCCACCTGCACGGCGTGATGGCCGGGGACTCGGCGCCGCGCTGGGTCATCGTCCGCGGCGACAGTCTCGACACGTGGGGCCTCGACGCCGACCACGCGCAGCAGTATCTGACCCGGCACTACGTCGAACGGGTGAGCTACGGCAGCTGGCACGTCTGGCAGCGCCGGTGACCGTCAGAAGGTGATCCCCCGAGCGGCGAACCGGTCCCGGACCAGGTCGGCGGCCGCCTGGCCGTCGCGAGCGGCCGCCGCGGCGTACGTCTCGGCAGCCGCGGCCTGGAAGCTGGTGTCGGGGGCGTAGGAGAACTGGGAGTAGATCAGCGTGGTGTCCCAGTCGCGGGTGGAGAGACCGAGTGCCTCGTAGCCCTCGCGGATCTCCCACAGCGCCTGGCTCCAGATCTGGCCGTCGTAGTGCACCTGGTTGCGGCGGTCCTCGAGGGTCAGGTCGAGATGGAAGCTGCGGATGCAGTGCGGCGCCTCGGTGTAGGAGGTCGAGTCCCAGTCCATCGGGCAGGACGGGTCGGCTGCGACCGGCCACCCGAACTCCGAGGCGGCGTCGAGCCCGACGGTCACGGCGAGGTAGTCGCCGAAGGACTCCCCGATCGCGCCGGCGTCCAGGCTGCTGCCGTAGCCGGGCACCTGGTCGGCGTGGACGGCGTGGCCGTACTCGTGGACGATCACCTCGGCGTCCTCGGCGTCGTCGACACCGCCCTTGCCCAGGCGGATCCGGAAGGGCTTGTCGGTCTGGTAGGAGTTGTCGCCGCCGTACTGGTTGATCTTGACCGAGAACGGCTCGTCCAGGACGCCCGGGAGCGTCTCGCCGAAGCCGAGGGTGTGCAGATAGGTCTGCGCGCGGGTGACCCAGAAGTAGCCCATCACCTGCTCGAACTGGTCCTGGTGGCGGTCGTAGGCGTAGCTGTTGGTCGTGGAGTACGCCGGCGTGCCGGTGCTCGACTCGACGACGGCGTAGTCGCCGCGGAGATAGCCGGAGCCGTCCAGGTGGGTGAGCGGCACCTGGGCATAGGCGCTGTCCGGCACGGCGCTCGCGGCGTCCTTCTGGTCTGTCAGGCTCTGGTCGTTGCTGGACTGGACCGGGTTGACCATGAACACGCGCGCAGTGCCCTCGGAGGAGCCGCTGCCCGGGGCCGAGGTGGCGGGGCTCAGCGGGACGGCGAACCCGGCGGTGGCCGCCAGACCGGCGGTGACGGCGATCGAGAGTCTGCGCATGTGGGGCATGGTCTTCTCCTGGAATGAACGGCCGAGCGGCCGGGTGATACCGGGAGGTTATACCGCGAGGATGTCCTTGGACAGGAGTTCTTCCAGAGGAAGTTCGGGGTCGAGCTCGATCCCGAAACCGCGGGCGTGACCGTCGATGACGAACCAGATGGACTGGGCGGTGAGCCGCTCCAGCGTCTCGGCGGGCAGGCGCTCGCCGGTGCGGGTCAGCCAGCGGCGTACGGCCCCGAAGACGGCGCCGACGAGGCCGTAGATCAGCGGGTCGAGGGCCTCGGCCTCCTCCTCGGTGGGGTTGCCCCCGAGAGCCAGGACGGCGGTGCCGACGATCGCCGAGATCCGGCCGGCGAGCTGCTCCATCCCCTGCTGGAAGGGACCGTCGTCGCCACCGTCGATGTCGTGGTCGGCGGCGAGGTGGAGCGCCGGAT
>JALZDD010000442.1 GCA_030862715.1 Actinomycetota bacterium
CACGGCCTCGATCGGGGACTCGAGGGTGATCGGCACCGTCTCTTCTCCTCTACTCGACCGACATCAGGAGGGGGTAACGCTCCTGGCCTCCGTCGTACACCATCACATCTACGGCCGGATGGTTGGCAGCCAGCCACGCCGCGACTGCGCCGGCGAGCTCGCCCGTGGGGTCCTCGAGGCCGGAGACCAGCGTGACCAGCTCGCCACCACCACCGATGAGCCGGGCGAGCACGTAGGTCGCACATTTCTCGAGGTCCTGGCCGACCTTGACGAAGTCTCCGTCGAGCACCCCGAGCGCGTCACCCGGCATACACGGCCCAGCCATGGTAATCGCTCGGGTGTTCGAGATGGTGACCGCACCATGCCGCGCGTGTCGCGCGGTGGCGGTCATCTCGAGCACGTCCTTGTCGAACTTCCGGCCCGGCTCGTGGACCGCGATCGCCGCCAACCCCTGCACCTGGCTGCGGGTCGGGATCACCGCGACGTTGATGTCGAGGTCGTCCTCGGCGGTGCGGGCCGCGGCCTCGGCCGACTGCCGGGTCGGGAAGTCGTTGGGGAGCACGATCACCTCGGCGGCGCCGGAGGCGGTGATCGCCTCGAGCAGCTCGGAGGTCGTCGGGCGCCGGTGCGGGCCGCCCTCGATCACGATCGCGCCGGCACCGCGGAAGAGCTCGGAAAGACCCGGCCCGGCCGCGAACGCGATCACCGCCCGGCCGCTACGGGTGGCGTGGCGGTGGGCCTGGCCGGCGATCTGTTCGGCGAAGTGGGTCACATGGATCCGGTGGGGCCGCCCGGCGTTGATCCCGGCCTCGATCGCGGCGCCGACGTCGTCGACGTGGACGTGCACGTTCCAGATGCCCTCGCCACCGACCACGACCAGCGAATCGCCCAGCGGCTGGAGCCGCTTGCGCAGCTCGGGGATCGCGCCGTCCTCGGTGTCGAGCAGGTACATCACCTCGTACGCCGGGCCGCCCGGCTCCAGCGCGTGGCCGTCGGCCCCGCCCAGGGCCGCGGGGATCGGGATCGGGATGTGCGGGGTGGGTTCCTGCGGACTGGGCCGGCGCCCGGTCAGGGCGGTCTCGAAGGCGTCGAGAAGCACGCAGATCCCGCGGCCGCCGGCATCGACGACCCCGGCAGCGGTGAGCATGGGAAGCTGCTCCTGCGTACGGGCAAGAGCGCCGCGAGCCGCGCTGGCGGCGACCGACATCACGTCACGGGTGCGTGCGGCCTCGTCGATCTCGACGCACGCCTCGGCCGCGTCCGCGGCGGCCCGGAGCACGCTGAGCATGGTGCCCTCCTGGGGCTCCCCCACCGCGGCGTACGCGGCGTTGGCGGCCTTGCGCAGTGCATCGGCGAAGACCTTGGCGGTGCGCTCCTCCTCGGTGGCCTGGATCAGCCGGCGCAGCAGGGCGCCGATCATCTCGGCCAGGATCACGCCCGAGTTGCCCCGGGCGTCCAGCAGTGCGCCGCGCGAGAAGGCGCGCAGCCCCTCACGCCAATCGGAGCCGGTGAACTCGCGCAGCCGGTCACGGGCCGCGGCGATCGTGAGGTAGAGGTTGGTGCCGGTGTCGCTGTCGGGCACCGGGAACACGTTGAGCGCGTCGATCTCCTCGCGGTGCGACGCGAGCGCGTCGGTCGCCAGGTCGCCGAACCGGCGGAACAGATCGAGCTTGACCTCGGCCACGCTGCCCTCCCTACTCCTCGACACCCCTTGCATACACCCAGACACCGTGACGCCGGACACACTTCCCGGTATCGCGGCCCCAAGGGTAGGCGCTGTCTGGGTACGGGGTAAACGACGGGTGAACAAATCCGAGGCCGCAGCAAAGTCACGAGCGAGTAACAACTTCTGCCGAGTCGCGCCCTGCGACGGTGACGATCCATCCCTAGTGTGGATACCTCCCCAACGCCGAAGGACTCACGGATGTCGATCCCGACCCCGACCCCACGCGCGAAACGCGTCAACGAAATCTTCGACTTCTCGGCCGGGCACGGCCTGGAGATAGGACCCCTGCACCAGCCGCTCATCCCCCGAGACGCCGCGGAGGTCGCCTATCTGGACCTCTACGACCGCGACCGGCTCTACGAGTCGTACGCCGAGCAATCCCGGGTGAACCACGACACCATCCCCGAGATCGACTATCCGATGTGGGACGGCACCCGGATGCGTACGCTCGAGGAGGCTGCCAAGGACGGCGCCCCGTTCGACTGGGCGCTGGCCAGCCACGTGGTCGAGCACGTACCTGATCTGGTCGGCTGGCTGGCGCAGGTCGAGGCCGTCGTCGTTCCAGACGGGGCTCTGGTCCTGGTCGTCCCAGACCGGCGCTACACCTTCGACGCCCATCGGCCGCCGACGACGATGGGCCAGATCCTGCAGGCTCACGAGACCGGCGACACCACCCCGTCCGTGCGCGCCGTCTTCGACCACCACCGCTCCGCGGTCAACCACGACCCCAAGCGGCTCCATCACCGCGGCCCGAGCGAGGCCGAGACCTGCATCCACGACCTCGGCTACACCACGGCCCAGGTCGAGCGGGCCCGCCGGGGCGAGTACGTCGACTGCCACGTGTGGACCTACACCGACCGCTCGTTCCCCGAGATCATCGCCGAGCTGCGCCGCCTGGGGCTGACCGGCTGGTCGGTCGAGTCCCTCCTGCCGGTGCCGGAGAACGACATCGAGTTCTACGTCGTCCTGCGCCGCGGCCTCTCCCCCGACCTCCCCGCGGTGCCCGCCATCCCGGACTGGGTCGAGCAGGGCATCGAACTGCGCGACGAGGTCGCGAAGCTCCGGGAGGTCGTCGCGGACCAGCGGCGGCGGCTCGAGTCGCAGCGCAAGCAGCTCGCCGGCCAGCGCGCCGAGATCGACGATCTGCGCGGGTCGAAGCGGTGGAAGCTGGCCACCGCGCTGGCCGCACCGCTGGACAGGTGGCGGGATCGCCGCTCGGAGGAGTGACGATTTCGCCGGGCACAGCCGGACGGGCTACGCTTGTTCGGTTGTCTCGGCAGGGCAGCCGTTCATCGCGCCCGCCGACACTATCCAATCGACCTCGATCATCTATTCAACCTCAGGAGTTCACGGTGGCTGCCGTCTGCGACATCTGCGACAAGAAGCCGGGCTTCGGCAACAACCGGCCGTGGTCCAAGAAGGCGACCAGGCGCCGCTTCGACCCCAACATCCAGCGCGTCCGCGCCGTCATCAACGGCACCCCGAAGCGCATGAA
>JALZDD010000480.1 GCA_030862715.1 Actinomycetota bacterium
CGCCGTCCGACTACATCGGCACGATCATGGAGCTGTGCCAGAAGAAGCGCGGCACGCTCGGCGGCATGGACTACCTCTCCGAGGACCGCGTCGAGATGCGCTACGTCCTCCCCATGGGCGAGATCGCGTTTGACTTCTTCGACCAGCTCAAGTCCTCGACCAAGGGGTACGCCTCGCTGAACTACGAGTTCAGCGGCGACCAGGCAGCTGACCTGGTCAAGGTCGACATCCTGCTGCAGGGCGAGCCCGTCGACGCGTTCTCCGCGATCGTCCACCGCGAAGCGGCGTACTCCTACGGCGTCATGATGGTCGGCAAGCTGCGCGAACTGATCCCCAGGCAGCAGTTCGAGGTCCCGATCCAGGCCGCCATCGGCGCTCGCGTCATCGCCCGCGAGACCATCCGCGCCATCCGCAAGGACGTCCTCGCCAAGTGCTACGGCGGCGACATCTCGCGTAAGCGCAAGCTGTTGGAGAAGCAGAAGGAGGGCAAGAAGCGGATGAAGATGGTCGGCCGCGTCGAGGTCCCCCAGGAGGCCTTCGTCGCCGCCCTCTCCACCACTCAGCCCTCTACCGACAAGACCGCCGGGAAGAAGTAGAGTCCGCTGGTCGAGCCGCCGGAGCCGCTATGCGAGGGAGCACCCGAGCGAAGCGAGGGCGGCGGAGGCGTGTCGAGACCAACACAGTCGCTTCTGCGGGAAACCTCGCCAGGCGACTGTTCTTCGTCTCAGTGTTTCGCCGCCGACCCGGTCTTTGAGTGTTTCTCGATCGCGCGCCGCGTCAAGGACGGGCTTCGCCCGCCGCTTCGCGGTGGCCTTCGGCCATCCTTGACCCGGCACCCGATCGAGAAAGATTTCGCCTGTAGCGGGGCGGCGGCGAGAGAGTGGCGCGGTGCTCACGTTGCTTGTTCGCTGACCGCATAACTGTCATCTGACCTGCTTAAATAGGTCGCTTCGTGGTGCCCATTCGCATATAATAAGGCCTATGTACGAGACCGTCGACCGCCTCCTCGCCGGGCCGCCTCCGCGTGCGTCCGAGGCTGAGTTGGTCGACTGGATCGCTGGTCTCGAAGAGATCAAGTGCACCGCCGAGGCCGTTCAGGCCGAAGCAGCGGTACGTCTCGACGCCGCGGTCCGGGCGCGGCAGGCCGAGGCCGGGGTCCCGGCCCGCAAGCTCGGCGAAGGTGTCGCCTCGCAGGTCGCGTTGGCGCGGCGGGTCTCACCCGAGAAGGGGGCCAAACTGCTCGGGCTGGCGAAGATCCTGATCGCGGAGATGCCGCACACCTTCGCCCTGATGAAGGCCGGACGGTTCTCGCAATGGCAGGCCACCATCCTCGCCCGCGAGACCGCCTGCCTCTCCCTCGATGACCGCAGGGTCATCGACCACGAACTCTGCGCCACCGGTCCAGACGGGCAGCCTGCTCGAGCGGTGTCGATGGGGCTGCGGCAGCTCGAGAACGCCGCCAAGAAACTCGCCATCACCCTCGACCAAGCATCCGTCGTAGCCCGCGCCGCCCACGCAGCGAAAGACCGCCGCGTCAGCCTCCGGCCGGCACCCGACACGATGACCTGGCTCGGCGCCCTGCTCCCGGTCAAGGACGGCGTCGCGGTCTTCGCGGCGTTGGATCAGGCCGCGAAGGCTGCACACGCAGCAGGCGACGAGCGCACCCGGGGCCAGGTCATGGCCGATACCCTCGTCGACCGGATCACCGGCCGTGAGGCTGGTGGCAAGCCCCGCATCGAGGTCAAGATCGTGATGACCGCCGACGCCCTCGCCAACACCAGCGACCAGTTGGCCCTGGTCGAGGGCTACGGACCGGTCCCCGCCGCCTGGGCACGTGACGCACTCGCCGACGCCGAGGTCTTCGTCCGCCGGCTCTTCACCGACCCGGCCGGGCGGCTGGTCGCCATGGAATCCCGTGCCCGCAAGGCACCCGACGGGCTCGCCGAGTTCATCACCACCCGCGACGGAGGGACCTGCCGCACCGTCGGCTGCGATGCCCCGATCCGCAACATCGACCACGTCGAACGCCACGCAGATGGCGGCGCGACCAGCGCCGAGAACCTGCAGGGGCTGTGCGAAAGGTGCAATCAAGCCAAGGAGGCCCTCGGCTGGCGAGCCAGACCAG
>JALZDD010000489.1 GCA_030862715.1 Actinomycetota bacterium
CGCGTCGAGGCGGCGTACGCCGGGGCTCTGGCCGCCTTCAAGAACCCGATGCTCGACCTCCTGCACGGCCGGTTCGCGCCGTTCGTGGTGGCGGTGCTCTCGGTGACCTTCACCTCCGAGCGGGCCGCGGTGCCCGTGGTGGACGCGCACGCCGAGATCGGCGACATGCTGGACCGGCTTCGGGCGACCGGCCATGCCGAGGGCGAGGGTGGCGAGGTGATGTTGCCGGTCGGCACGGCGCGCGAGCTGTGTCGCCAGTGGGTGCGCGCCGGCTGGCTGCTGCGCCAGATCGAGGGCGAGGACGAGGTCTACCGGCTTTCCGCGCACGCCGTGGGCGCCCTGGAGATCGCCGGACGGGCGAGCGGGTCGCGAGCGCGGGTCTCGGAGTCGCGGGTCAGGACGCTGCTGGAGGCGGTCGAGCGGCTCGCCCTGGACGCCGACCCCGACGTACTGACCCGGGTGGCGCGGCTGACCGAGGAGATCGCCGAGCGCCGCGCCGAGATCGCCCGCCTGGATCGCACCGGCGTCGTCGACACGGTCGATGACGACACCCTGCTGGAGCAGGCCGAGAACATCCTCCATCTGACCCGTGAGCTCCCCGCCGACTTCGCGCGCGTGGTCGAGTCGATCCGGGCGATGCAGCGTGACGTGGTGACCGACCTGCGCCAGGACGTACGCCCGGCCGGCGAGGTCCTGCGTGAGTACCTACAGCGTGGCAAGGACGTGATGGCCTCCACGCCGGAGGGCAAGGCGTTCGCCGGTGCGCTGCGGATGATCGGTGACCCGCGCCGCCTCGACGACCTGGCCGCCAACCTGCGAACCGTGCTGCGACACCGGTTCACCCGGGAGATGGGTCCGCACGAGCGGGCCGAGCTGGCCGCGGTCGGACGCCGGATCGAGACGGGCGTCGCCGAGGTGCTGGCCGCCCAGCAGACCGCCTCCCACGTGATCACCACCCAGGTGCGTACGCACGACCCGGCCCGCGACCGGCAGGTCGACGACCTGCTGCGCGATGTGATGGTCGGCTTCCAGGCGTGGATGCCGTCCTCGCGCCCGGCCGAGTCCGTCGAGCCACTGCGCCGGCTGCCCGTCGCCGACCTCGGCCACCTGCGCCAGTCGGTCAGCGAGCTGCGACCGCCCGAGCCACCGGCGCCGCTGGCGGACTGGGGCGACGTGGAGAGCGCGGTCGAGGACACCAAGGCTTGGGGCGGACCGGGCTACCGGGCGATCGAGGCCCACCTGGACGCCTATGTGGCTGCCTGCGGCGCCGAGGAGCCGATCGACCTGGCCGAGGTCTTCGCGGCCGCGCCGGAGGAGATCCGGCGCCCGGTCGACCTGCTCGGGCTGCTCGAGATCGCGCATCGCCGCGGGATGGCCGAGACCGGGGAGATCTCCACGATCGAGGCCGTCCGTGCCGACGGCGTGCGCCGGCGGTTCGCGTTCGGCGGAGTGAGGCTCAGCACAACGAGGGCGGCGGATGGCAAAGGGGATGGGCGTTGAGTGAGACGGTGACACCGACCGAGGCTGAGGTTAACCCTCAAGTTGAGGATGAGGCTGGGACCGTGGCATACGGCAGCGAGCCGGAAGGCTTCATCGAGCCCGTCTCGATGGAGGACGACCCGACCGAGCTCTTCATCGGCGACCGCGGCGTCCTCGATGCCGACATCCGCCGGGTGCTGGTCCAGCTGCTGCGCCGCCGGTTCATCACGGCCGAGAAGAGCCCGCGCCAGTGGCGTACGTTGCTCGACCATCAGGCGGTGATCGAGTCGCGCCTTCACGACCTCTTCATCCGGCTCGTCGTCGACCACGACCGCGGCATCGCCTACAAGCGGCAGGTGCGGTCCGAGGAGCTCGACGTGCCGGTGCTCCTCAAGGACGATGCCTACACGCGCGCCGAGACGCTCGTCCTGGTTCATCTGCGGACCGTCTTCCAGCGTGAGCGCGGCGCGGGGGAGAAGTCCGCGCGGGTGGATGTCGATGAGCTCGAGCAGACCGTGCTGACCTACTTCGATCTCGCGGGCGGCGACGCCGCCGCTCGACGCGAGATCCGGCGGGCCGTCGAGCGACTCGCTCGGGAAGGGCTGATCGAGGAGGAGTCCGAGGGCCGCTTCCGGATCACGCCGCTGGTCGAGATCGTGCTGAGCGTCGAGAAGCTCTCCGAGCTCAAGGCGTGGCTCAAGGAGCAGTGGCAGCGGCGTACGTCCGGGGTCGAGCCTGTCAGCGACGACGACGAGGACCAGGACGACAGCGACGACGCGGAGGAGATCGAAGAATGAGCATGATCGACAGCCTCTTCGGCCTCATCCCCGCCCGCTCGAACGGGAGGCAATGGGTCGCGAGCGAGCTGCAGCTGGTCAACTGGGGCGGCTACGACGGCGCCCACCGGGTGCGGTTCTCGCCGAGCGCGACGCTGCTCACCGGAGGCTCCGGGTCGGGCAAGTCGACGCTGATGGACGCCTACATCGCGCTGATCATGCCCCACACGACGCCCTTCAACGGTGCCTCCAACGGCGGCGTCGTGGGCCGTCCGCGCGGCCAGGACCAGCGCAACATCCTCTCCTACGC
>JALZDD010000506.1 GCA_030862715.1 Actinomycetota bacterium
CGCTTGAGGGGCAGGCCCTCCTTGCGCATGAGCCGGGCGATCGCGTCCTGGCCCTTCTCGATGGCCTCGTCGCGGCGCTCACGGGTGTGCCACTGCCGGATCTTCGCCTTGGCCCGGTTGGACTTGACGAAGGAGGTCCAGTCGCGCGACGGACCGGCGTTGGGCGACTTGGAGGTGAAGACCTCGACGACGTCGCCGCTCTCCAGGGTCGACTCCAACGGCACCAGACGGCCGTTGACCCGGGCACCGATGGTCTTGTTGCCGACCTCGGTGTGGACGGCGTAGGCGAAGTCGACCGGGGTCGCGTCGGCCGGCAGCGCGATCACGTCACCCTTGGGCGTGAAGACGTAGACCTCGGTGCGCTTCATCTCGAAGCGCAGCGACTCCAAGAACTCGCCCGGGTCGTTGACCTCCGACTGCCAGTCCATGAGCTGCTTGACCCAGCTCATGTCGTTGTCCATCGGCCGGTCGGTGTCGACACCGTTGCGGCCGTCCTCCTTGTATTTCCAGTGCGCGGCCACACCGAACTCGGCGCGGCGGTGCATCGCGAACGTGCGGATCTGCAGCTCGACCGGCTTGCCCTGCGGGCCGATGACGGTGGTGTGCAGCGACTGGTACATGTTGAACTTCGGCATCGCGATGTAGTCCTTGAAGCGCCCCAGGACGGGGTTCCACCGCGAGTGCAGGATGCCGAGGACGGAGTAGCAGTCGCGCTCGTCCTCGACCAGGATCCGGATGCCGACCAGGTCGTTGATGTCGGAGAAGTCCTTACCGCCGACGATCATCTTCTGGTAGATCGAGTAGTAGTGCTTCGGTCGACCGGTGACGGTCGCCTTGATCCGGGCCTCGTGCAGGTCGCGCTCGACCTGATCGATGACCTGGGCCAGGAACTTCTCCCGCGACGGGTTGCGGTCGGCGACGAGGCGGACGAGCTCGTCGTACATCTTCGGGTAGAGGGTCGCGAAGGCGAGGTCCTCGAGCTCGAACTTGATGGTGTTCATGCCGAGCCGATGGGCAAGCGGCGCGTAGATGTCGAGGGTCTCGCGAGCCGAGCGCTCCTGGCTCTTCTGCGGGACGTAGCGGAGCGTACGCATGTTGTGCAGGCGGTCGGCGAGCTTGATCACCAGCACCCGGATGTCGCGGGACATCGCCACGACCATCTTGCGGATCGTCTCAGCCTGCGCGGAGTCGCCGTAGGTGACCTTGTCGAGCTTGGTGACGCCGTCGACGAGGTGGGCGACCTCCTCACCGAAGTCGCGGGTGAGCTCCTTGAGCGTGTAGGGCGTGTCCTCGACGGTGTCGTGCAGCAGCGCCGCCACCAGGGTCGGCTCGGTCATGCCGAGCTCGGCGAGGATCGTGGTCACCGCGAGCGGGTGGGTGATGTAGGGGTCGCCGCTCTTGCGCATCTGCGTGCCGTGGAGGCGCTCGGCGGTGACGTACGCCCGCTCCAGCAACGCCAGGTCGGCCTTCGGGTGGTTGGACCTCACCGCCCGGAACAGCGGCTCCAGCACAGGATTGCCCGGCGTGCCGCGGCCGCCGATCCGGGCCAGGCGCGCACGGACACTACGGCCCGACGGGGCCGGGCCACTGCTCTCCCGCGCCTCGATGTTGTGCGCACGAGGCTGCGCGACGATGCGATCCTCTGCCATAGCCAGAGTCTACCGGCCCGACCCGGAGCGTTGGCTAGGACGACACTTGCGGGTTGGGCACTTGCGGCCCACCTGCTAGCTGGTGAGCAGTGCGTGCACCGGCGTGTCCCGCAGCTTGCTGCGCGGGTCGAGGAAGCCGAGCTCGAGCAGCACCGAGACGCCCGCGACGACACCGCCGCAGCGCTCGACGAGCTCGATCGTCGCCGCCGCGGTGCCACCGGTCGCGAGGACGTCGTCAATGACCAGGACCCGCTCCCCCGGCGCGACCGCGTCGGTGTGGATCTCCAGGGTGGCCTCGCCGTACTCCAGCGAGTAGGAGACCGCGTGGGTCTCGCGGGGCAGCTTGCCGGCCTTGCGTACGGGCACGAAGCCCACGCCGAGGTGAAGGGCCGCGGGGGCGCCGAGGATGAATCCTCGCGACTCCATGCCGAGCACCTTGGTCACGGTCACGTTGCCGTCGGCGTCGCGCGCCGGGGCGGCGAGTGCCTCGACCACCTGGGTGAAGCCCGCGTGGTCGGCCAGCAGCGGGGTGATGTCCTTGAACCCGACACCCGGCTCCGGGAAGTCGGGAACGTCGGCGACCAGCCGCTCGAGGGTTTCCTCGAGCGACCGGCCACCAGCGGCCGTCTCGGAGACAGTCACTTCCGCTTCGACCTCGACTCGCGCTTCGGCTGCGGACGCCCGGCGGCGCCGCTGTCGGAGACCTCACGGTGCTGGTCGGGTACGTTGCGGCCCCGGCCCGTCGCGGAGCGGTTGGGGCTGGTGCCCCGGCTCACGCCGGCCTCGTGAAGGTCCTCGGAGGGCGCGTCGCGGAGCTCGTCCGGCTCGTCGCCCTCCGCAACCGGCATGCCCTCGTCGAAGACCGGCACCGCGGCGTACTTGTCGGCTTCCTTCATCCGCGCGGCGGCACGCTTGTCGGCGTCGACGACGTCCTTCTCCTTCGACTTCAGGTGCACCAGCAGCGGGGTGGCGATGAAGATCGAGGAGTAGGTGCCGACTGCCATACCGACGAAGAGGACCAGTGAGATGTCCTTCAGCGAGGAGGTGCCGAGCTGGACGGTGCTGACGTAGAGGATCGCGACGACTGGCAGCAGACCGATGATCGAGGTGTTCACCGAACGGACCAGGGTCTGGTTGATCGCCAGGTTGGCCGCCGAGGCGTAGGTCTGCTTCTTCTGCGACAGGTTGCGGGTGTTCTCCTTGACCTTGTCGAAGACCACCACCGTGTCGTAGAGCGAGTAGCCGAGGATCGTCAGGAAGCCGGTGACCGTTGCCGGAGTCACCTCGAACCCGACGATCGCGTAGACGCCGACTGTGATCACCACGTCGTGGGCCAGGGCGACGACGGCCGCGACCGACATCTTCCACTCACGGAAGTAGATCCAGATGAACAGCACCACGCCGACGAGGAAGATGCCCAGCGCGAGGGCCGCCTTCGAGGCGACCCGCTGGCCCCAGCTGGGGCCGATGCCGGTGCGGCTGACGTCGTCCTCGGCCACGTCGGCGGTCTTGGTGATCGCCTCCATGATCGAGTTGTCGGCCTCGGAGTTGTCGGGGATCGCCTTGGTCTCGATGACGATCGACTTGCCACCGGCCGTGCGGACCGTGGCGCCGTCGGCCGCCTCGACCGCGGTGTCACCGACCGCAGCACGCAGGTCGTCGGCGAGCTCCTGGTCCGCCTGGGCGACCGTGACCGTGTAGCGCGTGCCGCCGGTGAAGTCGATGCCGAGGTTGATGCCCTGGAGCCAGACGCCGAGGACGACCGCGACGAGCACGACCGCGGAGGCGGCGTACCAGACCATCCGGCGACCGACGAAGTCGAAGGACTTCTCGCCGGTGTAGAGCTCCTTGCCGAGCCGCGAGATGGAGAACTTGCTCATCAGGCCTTGCCTCCGACCAGAGTGGTGCCCGTGGGGGCGTCGACGGTGCCGATAGCGCGCTTGTCCATACCGGAGAGCACGTGGCCCTTGTTGAAGAAGCCCCAGCCGGCCATGAGCTTGGTCATCGGGTGGGTGAACCAGAAGAACACCAGCACGTCGATGATCGTGGTCAGGCCGAGCATGAACGCGAAGCCCTTGACCTCGTTGGTCGCGAAGACGTAGAGCACGAACGCGGCCAGGAACGAGACGCCGTCGGAGGCCAGACACGTGTTGCGGGCCCGGACCCAGGCGGTGTCGACGGCCACCCGCATCGAGCGGCCCTCACGCATGTCGTCACGCATCCTCTCGTAGAGGATGATGAAGGAGTCGGCGGTGATGCCGATTCCGACGATCAGACCGGCCACGCCCGGAAGGTCCAGGGTGACACCGGCGGTCTCGCTGAGCAGCAGGATCATCCCGTACGTCAGAGCACCTGCCACGAGCAGCGAGCCGATCACCACGATGCTCATCGCGCGGTAGTAGAGGATCGAGAAGATCACCACGAGGATCATGCCGACCAGGCCGGCCCAGAGTCCGGCGGTGAGCTGGTTGCCCGCCAGGCTCGGGCCGATGACCCGGGTCTGGATGCCGTCCTCGGGGAAGTCGAGCGGCAGCGAGCCGTACTTCAGGTTGTTGGCCAGCGCGGCGGCGGACTCCTGGGTGAAGTCGCCGCTGATCTGGGCGCCTCCGCTGATCCGCGAGTCGGCCGTCGGGGCCGAGATCACCTTGCCGTCCAGGACGATCGCGAACTGCTCGCCGGTGCCGGCGATGGCGCCGGTGGTGTCGGCGAAGACCTTGTTGCCCTCGGACTTGAAGTCCAGGGTCACCACGTAGTTGGCCTGCTGCTGCGGGATGCCGTAGGAGGCCTCGCTGATCTCGGTGCCCTCGATGACCGCCGGGGTCAGCAGGTAGGGGACGCCGTCGTCGTCGCAGGTCAGCAGCGGCCTGCCGGGGATGTCCTCGGCCGGCTCGGCGCCCGGTGCGGGGCAGGTGAAGGAGCTGTAGGCGGTGGCCCACTCCTGCGGCGGCTTGCGCATGAAATCGACCGCGTCATCGACCTTGACGACCGCGTTGTCGTTCTGCTTCTCGGGCTTGGCGCTGGCTGAGGGGCTGGCGCTCGGGTCGGCGCTCTCGGACGCCTTCTCCGACGCGCTCGCGGTCTCGGAGGCGCTGGCGGTCTCGCCACCGAACGCCGCGCGCGGCGAGGTGCCGGGCACGGTGCCGGTCGAGGGATCCTGGACCATCGAGCCGCTGGGGTCCGCGGCGCCACATGTCTTCTGCGGGCTGCAGGCGACCAGGCGGAAGCGGAGCTTCGCGGTCTGGCGTACGCGCTCGGCGGTCTCCTGCTGCACCTTGCCGGTGCCGGGGATGGAGACCTTGATGACGTCGTTGCCCTCGGTGGTCACCCGGCCGCCGGTGATGCCGGAGCCGTTGACGCGCTGGTCGATGATCGACTTGGCCTCGTCGAGGCTCTCCTTGGGGACCGAGCCGCCTTCGGAGTTCTCCGCGGTCATCGAGATCTCGGTGCCGCCGCGCAGGTCGAGGCCCAGCTCGGGCTTCCAGGTGCCGGCGAACGCGATGCCGCCGAACATGATCGCAATGGCCAAGAAGAGCAGTGCGAGTGTCCGGCCGGGGCGCGCTGTCTTGCGTGCCATGTGTTTGGTCAGTCCTTCTTGTCGAGGTCCACGATGACGTTCTCGGCGTCGGCGGAGGTCTTGTCGGCCGCAGCCTCGACCTCGCGCTCCTCGCCGGTCTCGTCGTCGCCGGTCTCCTCCTCGATCTCCTCAGCAGGAGCCTCGGTGACCTTCTGGGCCACGGCCTGGCGCACGACCTGGATGACGACGCCGTCGGCGATCTCGACCTTGATGTTCGTCGTGGTCTCCTCGACCTCGGACACGGTGCCGTAGAGCCCGGCGGTCAGCATCACCCGGTCACCCGGCTGGAGGTTGAGCTGGAGCTCACGAGCCTGCTTCGCACGCTTCTGCTGCGGCCTGATCAACAGGAAGTAGAACAGGACGATGATGACGATGAAAGGAAGGAATTCCACGGGGGTTCGGCTCCGACAGTCTGAGTGGTCACCGGCAGGCGCACGGCGACGTGCAAGTCTAACCAGGCACCTGGTTGAGACTGTGAATCAGGCCTCATCCCAGAGCGTGTCCTTGGCCCAGGCCGC
>JALZDD010000525.1 GCA_030862715.1 Actinomycetota bacterium
AGACGAACGCGCGCACGACGTCGTCGTGCTCCGGCAGCGGGGCGACGTCGTCGCGCTGCTCGGCGACCCGGCGGCGTGCCGAGGCGGCGAGCTGCCGCACCGCGGCCGGCGAGCGGCCGACCACCCCGGCGATGTCGCCGAACGGAACGGCGAAGATGTCGTGGAGCACGAACGCGACCCGCTCGGCCGGGGTCATCGCGTCGAGCACGACGAGCAGCGCCGTACTCACCGTGTCGTCCAGGGTCGCCCGGTCGGCCGGATCCTCGGGGGCGGCGAGGAAGCCCGGCCGGACCGGCTCGGGCAGCCAGGGGCCGACGTACCTCTCCCTGCGGCTGCGCGCCGACTTGAGGACGTCGAGGCAGATCCGGCTGGTCACGCGACTCAGCCAGCCGGAGGGGTTGTCGATCGCCGCCCGCTCATCGTCGGAGAGGCGATACCACCGCAGGTAGGTCTCCTGGACCGCATCCTCGGCCTCCTCGACGGTGCCGAGCAGCCGATAGGCGAGTGCGATCAGACGGCGGCGCTCGACCATCACCTCACCCAGGTCGTCCATGTCAGGCATCGTGGCATCTCCTCGGGGATTCACCCAGTGTGACGAGCCAGACATCGCGATTGTGAGGTGGCGACCTCACAATCCTTCGCGCCGCCTCGTCAACCTGACGAGTGCCCGCGCTGTGGCGGGCCCGACCCGAAGGACCCAGATGCTCGCCAACGTCAACGTGACCAAGCTGTTCCCCGCTGCGTACAAGGCTCAGATGGCCGTCGAGGAGGCGGTCGAGGAGGCCATCACCGTCGCCGGCCTCGACCGGCTCACCGTCGACCTGGTCAAGCTCCGCGCCTCCCAGATCAACGGCTGCGCCTTCTGCCTGCGGATGCACACCCAGGACGCCATCAAGAACGGCGAGACCGCCGACCGCCTCGCCCTCGTCGCCGCCTGGTGGGAGTCGCAGTACTTCACCCCCGAGGAGCAGGCCGCCCTCACCATCGCCGAGCAGATCACCCGCATCGGCGACCTGCACACCGCCGCCACCCCCAAGGTCGACGTCGAGAGCATCCTCGACGCCAAGCAGATCGCCGCCCTCACCTGGGTCGCGATCTCCATCAACGCCTGGAACCGGATCGCGATCTCCAGCCACTACCCGGTCGCCCCGTGATCGGGAGGGCGTGACGAGGTAGTCCGGGACGTTTCTGCCTATTACCTGCGGGTAGACGGGCGGAAACGTCCCGAACTACTTCCGGCCGCTACCGATTGCTGTCGCGGCCGGAGACAGCGGATATGGGGGCGTACGAGAGAATCGTGGAACCGCGTGGGAACGTTTCTCCTACGTGAATCTTTACTCGGCCAGGGGGTCCGATGACTACGCCGACACCACCACCGCCGCCGGACGGGTACGGCGCGATGCCTCCTGCGCCGAACCTCCAGCCTGGCTGGCCCCCGAACGAAAGTTCGTTCGGCGCGGGAGGGCCACCGCCGGAGAAGCCGCACAACCCGTGGCCCATCGTCATCGGGCTCGGCGCGATCGCCGGGGTGCTGATGATCGGCGTGATCATCACTGCGGCCATCGTCCTTCTCCGCGGCGAGGAGGATCCGACGGCGAAGCCGGGGCCGCTGACGGTGACGGCCACGCCGAGCACGTCGGCGACCGCCCCGGCCCCGGGCGGGCTGGCCGCGGACCTGTTCGAGGGTGACTGGAAGTTCAAGCTCGGCGACGTGAGCATGAACGCGACGTACGTGGCCTCGCAGGACTATCCGGACTGCGGGCCGATCGCGTCGGCGGCGCTGGAGAAGAAGGGCTGCGGCTATGCCGCGATGGGGATCCACGACGCCGAGGGCGGCAAGCTGCGGATGCTCCGGGTGATCTACGTCTTCGACAGCGAGGCGGAGGCGACGGCGGCGGCGGAATCGGTCAAGGAGACCGACTTCGACCTGCCCACCGGCAGCCTCATCGCGGACGACGTGATCGGGAAGTGGGTCGCCAAGGACTCCTCGAAGGCGGTCGTCGTCGGCTTCGTGACCGCGCAGAAGGGTGTGCCGGAGACGACCGTCGACGACTACCTCCACTACGGCACCGCCGACATCGCGGGCGCCCTGATCTTCATGGACCTGTAGGCGCCGGAGTTCACCCGAGGTTTCTGAGTATTCGAAAGCGTTTGGTTCAGCGCACACGGCGGACTCATACCGTCGGTAGGCGTGTCCCCCAAGCCGTTCGCCTCGGGCAAGCTCCTGCGTGCCGTCGTGCCCGCGATCGCGTTGTGCGGCGTCCTCGGCGCCGCTCTGAGCTTCCTGGTCCCGACGACCGCGTCCGCCGGCCCGACCGTCAAGGTCGCCCAGGCCGCGCCGGTGCAGCCCGGCTTCCAGCGCTTCGCCTGGCTCAACGCCTGGGCCGACCACCACACCGCGCCTGGAGGGGCTGCCGCCGGACGGCTCGACGGGGTGCCGCGGATGCGGATCGTGGTGGGTCACCTGCGGCGTACGCTCATCGACTTCGGCGTGCTCGCCGAGGTGGAGGCGCCGCAGCGGGAGGCCTTCGAGTCGTTCGGACGCGAGTACGCGCTCGTCTCCACGCCCGACACCACCGACGACGCGGTCTTCTACCGGCGCTCGGTGTTCCGGCTGGTCAGCAAGGACACGGTCGCGATGTACTACCGCCACGGCGCCCAGGTCAGCGCGCCGGTGGTCGTGCTGGAGGAGCGTTCCTCCGGCCAGCGCGTCGGGGTCCTGCCCGTGCACTTCCCGGCGAGCCTCCCCTCCGCCCCCAGGCAGAAGCAGTGGCGCGACCTGAATGCCCAAATCGTCAAGCAAGCCGTCGCGCGCGCCGAGGTGCCGATGGTCGTCGCCGGCGACTTCAACCAGCGCAACGACATCCTGTGCGACCTGACCTCACCCGGCACCGGTCTGGTGAGTCCGCTCGCGACGCACGAGAAGTGCGCCACCGCCCGCCGGGCGCCGATCGACCAGGCCTTCCTCAGCCCGTCGCTGCGGCCCGACCGCTACCAGGTCTACTCCGGCCCGTCGGCCCGCCGGGCCACCGACCACGGCGCGTTCTACCAGGTCAGGGTGCGACTCTCCGACATCGCCTGAGCCCTCAGAAGTACGTCCGGACCAGGTCGGTCACGGTGTAGTCGAGGTCGACGACCGGGATCAGCCGCCACTTGTCGAACGCCGTGCACGGGTGCGAGATCCCGAAGCTGACCAGGTCGCCCGGCCGCAGCCCGGCGTCGGTGCGTAGGAAGGCGTGCTGGTCGGCCAG
Organism: Actinomycetota bacterium; assembly: GCA_030862715.1. Next base: position 3,252 of record JALZDD010000525.1, read on the forward strand.
CTTCTCGACGGTGCCCTCGAGTGGCTCCGCGCCGCCGAAGCCGTTGCGCCGCACCGCCAGCGGCACGGGCAGGTCGTGGTCGTAGGGCGCGTCCCGTCTACCCATACCGACGATGACAAGCCCCTCCTCGGGGGCCGAGATGACCTGGGCCCACACCTCGATGGCCGGGTCCAGCGTGCCCTCGATGCGGTTGTAGGGCGTCCCGCGGGCGTAGAGGCCGTGGTCGTGGGTGACGTACGTCCCGCTGCGCAGCACCTTGCGAGGCGTCATCCCGTCCGGCCAGCCCGCGGACCAGCGCTCGGCGAGCACGTCGAAGTAGGCGCTGCCACCTGCGGAGACGATGGCGTCGGCGGCGATCAAGCCCAAGGTGAACAGCCTCGAGGCGAGCTCCTTGAGATGGTCGAAGTAGTCGCCGACCGCCTCCGCCGTCCGCAGCCCGCCTTCGTAGCCGGCGACCCCCGCCAGGAGTACGCCCGGCGTGGAGTCGACCACCCGCGCGAGCTCGACAGCCTCCTGGACGGAGCGACAGCCGGTGCGCCCGCCCGGGAGGCCCAGGTCGATCAGCACGGCCAGCGGCCGGTCCTCGACGCCGACCAGGGCCGACGCCTCGGCCGCTGCCTCGACGCCCTCGACCGAGTCGACCCAGTGCAGGTGGAGGAACTCCGGGTCGGCGGCACGCTCGGAGGCCACCCAGCTCAACGCGCTGTGGTCGAGGATCTCGTTGGCGACCATGACCCGGCGTACGCCGGCATGACGAGCGACCAGGGCCTGGCTCGGCGAGGCGACCGTGATCGCCCACGCGCCGGCGTCCAGCTGTCTCTGGAAGAGCGACGGCGCCATCGTGGTCTTGCCGTGCGGCGCGAGCAGCAGGTCGTGCTCCTCCGCGAAGCCGGCGAGGGTCGCGATGTTGTGCTCCAGCGCGCTCTTCTTGAGCACCATCACCGGCCAGGTGAACGAGCCGTCGAAGAGGTTGCGGCCGGAGGCAGCGTAGGTGGTGAGATCGACGGCTTCTCCCGGCTCCCAGAAGCCCTTGTCCGCCCAGGTCACATGATCGTCCATCGGGACAGAACCTACCGACGGCCCATCTGCCGGGCATCGGGTTTCGAGAAAACTTGGAAATCCCCAGGGAGGTAGAGGCGTCGCTTATCGTGACGCCATGGCCAACCGTGCAGCTCAGAGGGCGATGACTCGCCAGCTCCTGCTGGACGCAGCGATGGATCGGTTCGTCGCGAGCGGTTACGCGGCCACGACGATCGATGAGATCGCCTCGGCGGCAGGCACCACCCGGGTGACGTTCTATGCCTACTTCCCCTCGAAGTCGGAGGTCATCAAGGCCTTGATCGCCGAGCGCCTCGAGGACGAGCTGATCGAGCTGCGCTCCCCACGGGGCAGCTCGCTCGGCGGCCTCGCCGACGCGGTGGCGGCCGGCACCCGCGAGCAGCTCGGTGCCTGGATCCGGCAGGCCGTGGCCCGGTGGCCGGCGGTGCGTCCGATCGTCACGGTCGCCCGGGCCGCCCAGGCCGTCGATCCCGATCTCACCCACATCGTCGACGCCTGGACGGACGAGACGATCGAGGACGTCAGCGTGGGTCTGGACAAGGCGGACCGGTTCGACGCCGACAGCCGGCGACTGAGAGGCGCACTGGCGGTCGGCCAGCTCGACTATCTGTTCCAGCGGTGGGCGGACGGGTTCTGGGGTGTCGAGCAGGACCGCATGTGCGAGCTGGTCACCGAGAGTTGGTTCCAGCTGCTGGGCGAGTGACCCGGCAGGTCACAGGAAGGTCTGGCCCTCGCCCCGGTAGGTCGGCGCGACGGTGATGATCGAGTCACCCTCGATCAGCTGGAGCGTGTCGAGCCGCTCGCAGACCTCGCCCGCCTTCGCGTGCCGGAACCAGACCTTGTCACCGATCGCGAGCTGGTCTGCGGCATGGCCGCGCAGCGGCGTCTGGACCTCCCCGGCGCCTTCGCTGCCGACGTACTCCAGGCCGAAGGGGTAGGTCGGACTGGGGACGCGGTCGAGTCCGGGCGGCCCCGAGGCGATCCAACCACCACCGGCGACGGTGACGATGCCGGGCGCGGGGCGGCGGACCACGCTCAGCCCGAAGTACGCCGCGGGGTGGGGCGTGAAGCCGTCGTAGCGGTCGAAGAGGGTCGGACCGTAGAGCCCGGACCCGGCCGCGATCTCGGTCACCGAGGGGTCGGCGCGGGTGGACTCGATCGAGCCCGTTCCGCCGCCGTTGACGAACTCCAGATCGGTCAGGGAGCGTACGGCGGCGACGATCTTTCCGCGGCGCTCGGTGATCTCGGCGATGGAGGCCCTCTTCATCCTCCTGATGACGGCCGGGGGCGGGTTGCCACCGAGCGGGCGGTCGACGGTGCCGGCGACCTGGCCCTCGTAGGCCATCAACCCGACCAGCTGGAAGTCCGGGTCGTCGGCGACGATCCGGGCGAGGGCGACGGCGTCCTCGGGGGTGCGGACCGGGGAGCGGCGGGCGCCGAGCCAGATGCGGCGGGCGATGACCAGCGCGGCGTCGAGGTCGATGGCCACGCGTACGGGGGCGGCCGGGGTGCCGATCGCGGCCTTGACCAGGGACAACCCCTCGGCGCTGTCGATCATCAGGGTGACCCGGGCGAGCTTCTCCTCGTCCTTCGCGAGGGTGGCGAGCGCGGCTCGGTCGGCGGTCGGATAGCCGACCACGACGTCGTAGTGCGTCTCGGCCAGCCACAGCGCCTCGAAGAGCGTGAAGGCCAGGATCCCCTCGTATCCCTCGCGGGCGAGCACCCGGTCGATCAGGGCCCGGCAGCGTACGGACTTGCTGGCCACTCGGATCGGGGTGCCGGCGGCACGGCGCACGAGGTCGTCGGCGTTGGCGTCGAACGCCGCGAGGTCCACCGCCCCGACGGGTCCGTCGAGACGGGCGGTCGCCCGGTCGAGCCGTTCGTGCTGCTGGGCGGAGAGATGGTGGGAAGTCGTGACCACGACGCAAGTGTCTATGCCCCACGCGGCGCTCCCGTCAACGGGAGGTGACCAACTGTGCCGCCGCGCGGGCCG
>JALZDD010000532.1 GCA_030862715.1 Actinomycetota bacterium
CGGCCACGGCGGAGAGGACGTAGACCGGGGAGGAGCCGGTGTCGAGGGCCCAGCGGATCTCCTCGAGGGCCTTGACCCGGTCGCCGGAGATGATCGCGTCGGCGATCACGTAGTTCTTCACCTCGGCCCGGCCGCCGAAGTATTGCTTCACATGCTCCAGGCCGAGCCGCTTCGCCTCGTTGTCGCCGGCGAGCTGGCTCGCCGCGGCCGCCAGAGCGCGGAGATCCTGGCCGACCGCCTGGATCAGGAAGTCGGCACCCTCCTCGTCGATGCTCGCTCCGTGGAGCCGCATCTCGGACCTCACGAAGCTGCCGAACTCACGCGCCTTCAGCTCGACGGACTTGTGCTCGGTCACCTTCGGGAGCTTGCGGAGCTTGGCGAGCGTGCCGCTGCCCTTCTGCCCGCCGCCATGGACGAGGACGAGCCCGACCTCCTCCGACGGCATCCCGGCATACTCCAGCAGGCCCGCGACCGACTCGTCCGGCAGGTTCTCCAGGTTGCGCACCACGACGCAGCGGATGCTCGAGAAGAGCGAAGGTGCGCTCAACTCGCCGAGCGTGGCCAGCGTCAGGTCGGCGGCGGTCGCCTCGGAGACCTCCGCCTCGGCGTCGTAGGCCTTCACCGCGGCCTTCGCCGCCGCGACCGTACGCTCCCCGAGGAACTCCTCCTTGCCGGTCACCAGCGTCACCCGGCCGAGAACGTCGGAGGCCGACAGGTCGCCGGTGGGGCTGGGTGCGGAGGCGGTGCGTGCCATGCTCAAACCCTCCCACACGGCACCGACAACTATTGCGTCACCACGGCAGCCTCACCTCCCGACTCGACGACCGCGACCGAGCCGTCGCGGTCGGTGCGGTAGACCTTGGTGCCGCTCTCCTCGAGCCCCTGAACCGTGGCGGTGGCCGGGTGGCCGTAGTCGTTGCCGGCACCGACGGAGGTGAGCGCGACCTGCGCCCGCAGCGTACGCAGCCAGTCGAGGTCCTGATAGCGCGAGCCGTGGTGAGGCACCTTGAGCACGTCGATGTCGAGCTCGGCCAGGTCGTCGGCGAGCTGGTCCTGTCCCTCCGGCTCGATGTCGCCGGTCAGCAGCAGACGCAGGCCACGGGACTCGACGAGAAGGACCACGCTCGCGTCATTGGCCGTGGAGCCGTCCCCGGGGCCGCGGGTGTCGGAGTCGCCCGTCGGCCAGAGCACCTGGATCCGCACCTCACCGATGGTGGTCGTGGCTCCGTAGGGCGCCGGAACCGGCACCACCCCGGCCGCACCTGCGGTCTCCCCGAGGATCCGTACGCCCTCCGGCGGGTCCTGGAGTCGCGAGGTCCACAGCTCACCGACCCGGCGCCCGGCGAAGACGCCCTCGACGCCGTTGACGTGGTCGGCGTGGAAGTGGGTGATCAGCGCTAGCGGAACCTCCTCGATCTCGAGGCGGTCGAGACAGTCGTCGACGAGGTCAGGATCGGGGCCGGCGTCCACGACAACGGCACTCCCCGACCCGGTGCGCACCACCAGGGCATCTCCTTGCCCCACGTCGCACATCACGAGCACCCACCCCGACGGAGGCCACCCCGGGCTCGGCAGCCGCACCAGCGCGACCGCGAGCAGCACCAGGCAGCCAGCCACCCCGGTGACCGGATGTCGCAGGATCCGAGGCGCCAGGAAGGCGATCGCGGCACAGACGACCACCAGCACCGCCAGGGCCAGTGGCCCGGTCGCCCAGCCGACCTCCGCGGTCGGCAGCCCGGCGCCGAAGCGGGCCACCGCGATGATCCAGGCGACGCACCACGTCGCCATCGTGCCCGCGACCATGCCGAGCGGATCCCAGACCAGGCCGAGCAGACCTCCCAGGAGACCGAGCACCGTCGCAGGTGCGACGGCGGGCTCGACCAGCAGGTTGGCGAGCACCGCGACCAGGCTGACCTGGCCGGAGATGGCCGCGACCACCGGAGTGCAGGCCAGCTGCGCCGCCGCCGGGACCGCGATCGCCTCCGCGCACCACTGCGGCATCCAACGCCTCAGCGCGTCGCGCCACGGCGGCCCGAAGAGCAGGATGCCAGCCGTGGCCAGGACCGAGAGGGTGAACCCGATCGAGGTAGCCAGCCCAGGGTCGATCAGCAGGAGCCCGATCACCGCCGCGCCGAGCCCACGCAGCGCTCGCTGGCGTCCATTGTGCGTCATCGCCAGCAGTCCGACCGCACCCATCGCGGCGGCCCGCACCACACTCGGCTCGGTGCGGGCGAGCACGATGAACCCGAGGATGCCGAGCACCCCGACGGCGTACAGCCCTCTCCCCCGCACCCCGGCCCAGCGGGCGACGATGAGCAGGAACCCCACTACCAGGGTCAGGTTGGTGCCCGAGACCGCGAGCAGGTGGGTGAGCCCGGTCGTACGGAAGTCGTCAGCGAGGTCGTCGGAGAGACCGGTGTCGTCACCATCGACCAGCGCCGGGACCAGCGCCGCTTGGTCAGGCGGCCGGTGTGCCACCGCGTCCCGGATCGAGGCCCGCAGCGTCTCGGAGGCTCGCCACCAGATCCCCGGGCCGGCGACTACTCGCGGCGGGCCGGCGATCAGTAGCGCGGACTCCTCGTGCGAGTCGCTCGTGCCCAGACGTCCGGTCGTCGACACCGTCGCTCCCAGCGGGATGTCCTCCCAGGTGTCGTCGCCCAGCACGACCACCGGCGTACGCAGCCGATAGACCACACCACGGCCCCGGATCTCCCGCACACTGGCGCGCCGGAGCTGGTACGTCGCGTGCTCCCCTCTCACCTCCTTCGGGTCGGTGGTGACCGTGGCGACCACCCGCACCTGCGCCTTGCGCGCGGCCAGGTCCGCCACCGGGTTGTCGCTGACCCGGGCGGCGTGCAGGCCAGCGACGACCGTGGTCCCGGCGATCATCAGGGCCAACGCCAGCACCGTCGGGCGGCGCTTCCTAACGGCCCATCCACCGCCGACGCCGAGGACCGCGGCGAGGAGCACCAGGAGAACCACCCCGGGCCGTCCGCCGGCCACCACGACCGGCCCGGCCAAAGCCCCCGCCCACGCGCCGGCCCCGAGCAGCGGCAGTCGCAGGTCGTTCACAACGTGACCAGCGGTGCCAGCGAGTCATAGGTCTTCGGTCCGATCCCGTCGACCTCGAGCAGCTCGTCGACGGAGGTGAACGCGCCGTTGGTGGTGCGCCAGTCGATGATCGCCTGCGCCGTCACCGGACCGACCCCGGGCAGCGTCTCCAGCTCCTCGATGGAGGCGGCGTTGAGACTCACTTTCGCTCCCGGCGCCCCAGCGGCCGGACCACCGGAGCCTGCCGCAGCAGCGCCCACTCCCCCGTTGGGCGCACCCACCACGATCTGCTGACCGTCGCTGAGCAGAGCGGCGAGGTTGAGTCCGGCGAGGTGCTTGTGGGGCGCCCCGCCGGCGGCCTCGACGGCATCGACCACCCGCGACCCGACCGGCAGCACGACGATGCCGGGCTTGGGCACCTTGCCCTCCACGTCGACCGTCACCGTCCCGGCCGACGCTCCGCCCGACGGCACCGCGGCGGTGCTTCCGGGCGAAGGCGAGCCGGTCGGCAGCGCGACCAGCGGGGAGGCCGAGGGCGAGGCGCGGGCGGCCGGCACCACCTCCGGGTCGGCGCGGATCATCCACCAGCAGGCCACGGCCAACCCGGCGACCAGCACGAGCGAGACGACGACGAGATGCCACGGACCGAGGCTCACCCGACCGCGCAGCGGCTCCGGCAGCACGGCGTCGGGCGAGATCACGACCTGCCGCCGAGACGCGTGTCGCCCCGGCACAGGCACCAACGGGTCCAGCTCCGCGGTGTCGGTCGCGCGCGGCCCGTCCCACCACGGCGGTTGCCAGTCCTCCTCGCCCTCGTTCTCCTCCCCCGGCGGGTCGAGCTCGGCGCGCAGCTGTTCCAGCCGCCGGGCGACGGCATCGGCGTGATCAGAGGTCGGTCGGGTCCGCATGACGCCGAAGCTATGCGCCCGCGCCGACACTTCCGAGCGCGTTTTCAGCGCCTGTGGAGAACCCGATCCTCAACCGCCCCTGTGGACGGCAACCGGCCCAAGATCAAGCCCAGAACAGGCCCAGATTCAGAGCTTGGGCCCCACGACGATCGCCACACACCCCGGCCCCACATGCGCACCGAGCACCGCACCCAGCACCCCGACGCGTACCTCGCCGTTGATCTTGCCGTCCAGCTCCGCGGAGAGGCCCTCGGCCATCGCGGCCGCCCGGTCCGGGCTGCCCAGATGAGCGACGACGATCTCGACGGCGTCCGTGTCCTCGCCCGCCTCGACCCCGAGTGCCTGCAGCCGCGCGATCGCCCGCTCAGCGGTACGCACCCGCTCGTGCGGCACGACCCGACCCTCCTCGATCGTGAGCAGCGGCTTGACCGCGAGCGCCGTCCCGAGCAGAGCGGCGGCGGCTCCGATCCGCCCACCGCGGCGCAGATACTCGAGCGTGTCGACATAGAAGTAGGAACGCGTCGCGGCAACCCGCGACAACGCGGCCTCGCGCGCCTCGGCAGCGCTCCCACCACGCCCGGCCACCTCCGCGGCGGCCAGGACCGCGAACCCGACCCCGGGCCCGACCAGCCGTGTGTCCACGGTTGTCACCGGCACCGGAGCCTCCCGCGCCGCAAGCATGGAGGACTCGCACGTCGCGCTCAGCTCCGCGGAGAGGTGGATGGAGACGATCTCCTCGAAGCCCTGAGCCGCGAGCTTGTCGTAGACCTCCGCCAGGAGCGCGGGCGAGGGCCGCGAGGTCGTCACCGTCTTGTGCGCAGCCAACGCCGTCAGCAGCGCTTCGGGCGACGTCTCCTCCACCCCGTCGTCGTACGACGTCCCATCCACGATCACCTGCAACGGCACCGATGTGATCAGCTCCGTGGCATCCCCGAGATCGGATGGAAGCATCGCGGTCGAGTCG
>JALZDD010000549.1 GCA_030862715.1 Actinomycetota bacterium
GCTGCGGGGAGGGCTGCTGGGACGGCTGGGGCTGCGGTGCGGGCGGGGGCGGGGCCTGGCGTCCTGCCACCCGGCGACCGGTCTGCCCGTCCCGCATCGGCGCCGGCGCGGGAGCCGGGGCAGGTGCAGGGGCCGGAGGAGGCGGCGGAGCAGGCGACGGGTCGCGCTCGACCGGTGGCATCACGGCGGTCTCGTCGACACCCGCCGCTGCTCGCCGGGGCTCGGGCCGGCGTTCGGCCGGACGTCCCTGCTGAGCGACGGGCTGAGGAACAGGCTGCTGCACCGGTCGGCGAGGATCGGCGTAGGCCGCCCGACCGTCGGGCTCGGCGTAGTCGTCGTAACCAGCCTCGGCATAGCCGGGCTCGTCGTAGGCGTAGCCGTCCTCGGCGTACTCCTCGTCGTAGCCGTCTTCATAGCCGTAGTCGTCGTGGCCGGCGGCCCCGGCGCGCTGCTCCTTGAGCCGACGGACGAGCAGGTAGAGGCCCGCGATCGCGGCGAGCCAGATCCCGAAGAGACCGATCACACCCGGGACGTCGCCGCCGAGGAAGAACGACGACGGCGAGGCGAGGAAGAGGACCCAGACGAGCAGGCCGGCGGCGCCGGCGTACAGGTGGATCTTGGGCGGCAGCCCCGCCTGCTGCGACTGCAGGAGATGTGGCTTCAGGTAGGTGAACGCGACGATCACCGCGACCAGGGCGGTCACGGCGTAGACGAGTACGGCAGCGAAGCTCACGGCAGCGATTCTGTCCTAGACGTCGGGCGAGCCCGAATCGGGCTCGGGCGGATGTGGTGTGAGTCCCCCGACTCCGACCTCGGCACCGGCATCCCCGGCCGCGGTCGACTCACGCCATTCTGCCTCCTCGGCAAGGCGGGCGATCAGAGCGTCCACCTCGTCCATCCGGTAGCCGCGGAAGGCCACCGAGAAACGTACGTGACGCAGGTCTGAGGCCTCCAGGACGCGGTCGCGGGGCACCAAGGCGTCCGGCTGGTCGCCGTACTCCTCCCCCATCGGCGCGCCCGTCCCGGCGGCCACGAGGGCGACTCCTCCGAGAGCCAGCACGATGAGTGCCGCGAAGATCCAACCCATCGGTCAGTCACGCGCCTTCAACATCAACTCGACCGCCTCGTCCACGTCGTCGGTGAGGGTGATCATGTCCAGGTCGCTCTGCTTGATCCGGCCGTCGGCCAGCATCGTCTCGCGCATCCAGTCGATCAGCCCCTCCCAGTGCTTCACGCCCATGAGCACGACCGGGAACTGGGTGATCTTCTTGGTCTGGGAGAGCGTCATCGCCTCGAAGAGCTCGTCCATCGTGCCGAGGCCGCCGGGCATGACGACGTAGCCCTGGGAGTACTTGACGAACATCATCTTCCGCACGAAGAAGTAGCGGAAGTTGAGCCCGAAGCTGACGTAGTCGTTGAGCCTCGCCTCGAAGGGCAGCTCGATGCCGAGGCCGATCGACTCCCCACCGGCCTCGAGGGCGCCCTTGTTGGCCGCCTCCATCGTGCCCGGACCGCCGCCGGTGATCACCACGAAGCCTGCTTCCGCGAGACCCCGGCCGACGGCCTCGGCCTGCGCATAGGTCGGGTGGTCCTTCGGCGTGCGCGCCGACCCGAAGACCGAGACGGCCGGGCCGACCTCGGAGAGGTCGTTGAACCCCTCGACGAACTCGGCCTGGATCTTCATGACCCGCCAGGGGTCGGTGTGGACCCAGTCGCCGTGGCCGGAGCTGTCCAGCAGTCGCTGGTCGGTGGTGCTGCCGGCGGGCCGCCCCTTGGTGGGGCGCGGGCCGGAGCCGCTGCGTCGGGTCATGCGGTCAACCAATCACGAAGGGCCTGCTCGCAGGTGGTGATCTCGGAGATCCGCACGTGCTCGTCGGCCTTGTGGGCGAACATCGGGTCACCTGGACCATAGTTGACCGCCGGTATGCCGAGAACCGTGAACCGCGCCACATCGGTCCAGCCGAACTTGGGCCCGACCTCGCCGCCGACCGCCTCGATGAAGGCCTTGGCCGCCGGGCGATCCAGACCGGGCAGCGCCCCGGGCGCCGAGTCGGTCAGGGTGACCTCGTAGCCCTCGAAGAACTCGGTCACGAACACCAGCGCCTCCTCCTCGCTCCGGTCGGGCGCGAAGCGGAAGTTGACCGTCACCACGCACTCGTCGGGAATCACGTTGCCCGCCACTCCCCCGGCGACGAAGACCGCGTTGAGGCCCTCGTGATACTCCAGCCCGTCGATGACCGGCCTGCGCGGGACGTACGACTCCAGACGGCGCAGCACCTCGCCGGCCTTGTGGATGGCGTTGACGCCGCGCCAGGAGCGGGCGCTGTGGGAGCGCTCGCCGGTGGTGCGCACCTCGACCCTCAGCGTGCCCTGGCAGCCGGCCTCGACGCCGGCGTTCGAGGGCTCCATCAGAATCGCGAAGTCGCCGGCGAGGAGGTCCGGCTCGCTGGCCGCGAGCTTGCCGAGGCCGTTGTGGACGGCCTCGATCTCCTCCGCGTCGTAGAAGACGTACGTCACGTCGCGGTTGGGCGTCCGTAGAGTGGCGGCGAGCTTGAGGATGACCGCGTCGCCGGACTTCATGTCGCAGGCGCCGAGGCCGTGCAGGATGCCGGTGGCCTCGTCGAGGCGGCTCGGGAAGTTGGCGTTGACCGGCACCGTGTCGAGGTGGCCGGCGAGGACCACGCGCTCGGGGAGGCCGAGGTCGGTGCGCGCCACGATCGAGTTGCCCCGCCGCTCCACGACGAGGTGGTCGTACGCAGCCAGCGCCCGCTCCACGGCGTCGGCCAGCTCCAGCTCGTTGAGGCTCACGGAGTTGATGTCCATCAGCTGCCGGGTCAGCGTCACCACGTCGGTCGTCAGGTCGATCTCGGGAGTGTCAGGACTGGTTGTCACAGGCGCTAGTCAACCAGCCCTTCATGAGAGTTCGTCGGCCGCACCGGTTGACCGGCGCTCGACGTGCGCGAGCACCCCGTCGATGATCCTGGCCAGTCCGTAGTCGAGCTCGCGGGCGGGGTCGGTGGCCGCCTGGTAGGTCTCACCGGCGGCGGTGCCGACCCGGTTTGCCAGCGGATAGTGGCTGTCCGCCATGACCTCGTTCAGAGTGTCGTAGTTGGCCTCCCACCACTCCGACTCGGTCATCCCGGTGACCTGCTCGGCGCGGCGCTTCATGAGCTCGCTGCGGGCGATGTTGCCCGCGAACCCGATCAGCACGGCGACCGTCTGGTCCATCTCCAGGTCGGAGAGCCCGATGCCGTCGACGGCCCGCAGCTGCCACTCGTAGCGGTCGCTCATGTTGGGCCCCAGCCAGGGGCGTACGTCCTGCACCTCGAGCAGCCACGGATGGGCCCGGAGCTCGTCGTGGGCGAGGTTGGCGACCATCTCGAGGCGCTTGCGCGGGTCCTCGGGCAGCTCCGGCAGCTCGGCGCGGCCGGTCACCTGGTCGGCCATGAGCACCAGCAGCGCGTCCCGGTTGGGTACGTAGGAGTAGAGCGTCATCGCGCCCAGACCGAAGCGCTGGGCGATCGCGCGCATCGTCACCGCGGCCAGGCCCTCGGCGTCGGCGAGGTCGATCCCGGCGTCGACGATCTCGTCCACGCTCACCTTCTGCTTGGGCCCGCGCCTGGTCCTCGGCTCCTCGCGCGCCCCGCTCCGATGGCGCCACAGCAGGCGCAGGGAGGGATCCGAGTGGTCTGGCTGGTCCGGCACGTCGCTCATCGTAACCTCATCCGCAATAATTTCGTACGCCGTACGGAACAAATGCTACAGTCACTCCGTTGACATCTTCGTACGACGTACGAAATTGGAGGAACGTGTATGCCGAACGACGCGAAGCCGGTCCCGCCGCGCTGGCTCAAGCCGATGAACAAGGTCTTCATGACCCTGTCGAAGACCGGGCTCGGGATGAAGGAGCTGCCGGTCCTGACCGTGCCGGGCCGCGCGAGCGGCAAGCCCCGCAGCACCCCGCTCTCGGTCCTGGACCTGGAGGGACGCCGCTATCTGCTCGAGGGCTTCCCGGGAGCCGACTGGGCCCGCAACGTACGTGCCGCCGCCGGGCGCGGCACCCTCCGGATCGGGAGGAGCACCGAGGAGGTGCGCCTCGTGGAGGTCGAGGGGGAGGAGGCGTTGACCGTGCTCCGGGTGTGGCCGGAGCGGATGACGGACGGCGCGAAGATCATGCTCGACGCCGGCGTGGTCACGGCGGTGACGCCGGAGGCGTTCGAGGCGGTCGCCGGCCGCTGCGGCGTGTTCCGGATCGAGGTGGCCCGATGACCTCGACTCCCCTCTCCGCGCGCGGCGTGCGCAAGCGCTACCGCGACACCCAGGCGCTCGACGGTCTCGACCTCGAGGTCGCCGCCGGCACCGTGCACGCCCTGCTCGGGCCCAACGGGGCCGGCAAGTCGACCGCGGTGAACGTCTTCGCGACCCTGACCCGGCCCGATGCCGGCGAGGTGCGCGTCGGCGGCCACGATGCCGTACGCCACCCCGCCCGGGTCCGCTCCACGATCGGCCTGGTCGGGCAGAGCGCCGCGCTCGACGAGGCCCTCCACGGCCGGGAGAACCTGGTGATGTTCGGTCGCCTGCACGGCCTCTCGAAACCCGATGCCGTACGCCGCGCCGGCGACCTCCTCGACGCCTTCGGCCTCACCGAGGCCGGCGACCGGAAGGTCTCGGGATACTCCGGTGGGATGCGGCGGCGCCTCGACATCGCCGCCGGCCTGGTCACCCGTCCGCGAATCCTCTTCCTCGACGAGCCGACCACCGGCCTGGATCCCCGCGGTCGCCACGAGGTCTGGGAGATGGTGCGGCAGGTGGTCGCGGACGGGACGACGGTGCTGCTGACCACGCAGTATCTGGACGAGGCCGACCAACTCGCCGGCATGGTCACCGTGCTCGGCGCGGGCCGGGTGATCGCCGAGGGCACTCCGTCGGCGCTCAAGAGCGATCTCGGCGGCGACCGGGTGATCATCACCGCGACCGGCCCCGACGACCTCGCCCGCATGGCTGGGGTCCTCGGCTCCTCGGCCCTTGTCGACCCCGACCGGCTCGAGGTCACCGTCGAGGCCGGCGCCGCGGGTGGCGGTGCCGCTGTCGTGGAGGTCGTACGCAGCCTCGACTCCGCCGGCATCGCCGTTGACGACGTGCTGCTGCGCAGACCGACCCTGGACGAGGTCTTCCTCCACCTGACCGCCCCCGACCCCACGCACGATCGCGAAGGAGCCGCCCGATGACCGCCATCTCCTCCACCCTGCGACAGACCTGGGTGATCACCCTCCGCGACCTCAAGCACTGGCAGCGCGAGCCGTGGGGACCGGTCTTCGGGATCCTGTTCGCGATCATGATGCTGCTGATCTTCGGCTACCTGTTCGGCGGCGCGATCGAGATGCCGGGCGGCGGGACGTACCTGCCCTATCTGCTGCCCGGAGTGCTCGCGCTGACGATGATGTTCGGCATCGACGGCACCATGGCGGTGGTCACCGAGGACACCAAGCGCGGTGTCACCAACCGGTTCCGGTCGCTGCCGATGAGCGGTCTCGCGGTGCCGCTGGGGCGGGCGATCGCCGACCTGGGAAACTCGGCGGTCCAGCTGGGCGTGCTGATGCTCGGCGGGCTGCTGATCGGGTGGCGGATCGAGGGCTCGTTCCTCGAGGCGGCCGCCGCGGTCGGGCTCCTGCTCTGGCTGCGGCTGGCGATGCTGTGGCTGGGCATCTTCCTCGGACTGACCCTGCGGATAGAGGGTGCGCTGACGATGGTGCAGGTGCTGGTGTGGCCGCTGGGGTTCTGCTCGAGCCTGTTCGTCTCGCCCGAGACGATGCCCGGCTGGCTCGGCTTCCTGGCCGCCTGGAACCCGGTCTCGGCGACCGCCACCGCCTGCCGCGACCTCTTCGGCAACCCAACCGGGATCACCTCCGGCGTGCTCGCCGACCAAGCGACGCTCATGGCGCTGGCCTGGCCCGCGGTCCTGCTGGCGATCTTCGTCCCGCTCTCCGTCCGCGCGTTCCGGCGCCTGGGCTGAGGACAGCAGAACGGGCCGGGAAGGCGATGCCTTCTCGGCCCGTTGGCGAATGGGCGGGGGTCAAGCAGTGGCCGGTTCGAGGCCGTCGGTCTCGTCGGTGGCCTTCTCATTCGCCGGCGCGACGGCTCGGGTCAGCGACCCGATCGCGAAGGCGACGAAGAGCAGCACGACACCCAGGCCCGCGACCAGCGCCGAGAGACCGAACGCGGTGACCGCGGTGAGCAGGGAGGCGCGCACGAAAGACGACTCCGCCGCCACTGCGCGGATCGGGTCCTCCTGGTCCAGCTCGGCGTACGTCTTGCCCTTGGTGATCCCCAGGGCGTGCTTCTCGACGGTGGCCGCCTGGGAGTAGGCCGAGAACGGGCCGTCGACGTTGTCTCCGGCGAGGAAGGAGGCTTCGTCGGCGACAGTGATCTCCTGCGCCTTCAGTTGGGTGTGGGCCATGTAGTAGCTGGCGGCGCCACTGGCGATGAACAGGAGGCCGAACAGCCCGATCAGGGGGCTCAGCAGCTTCGCGATCCGAGGTTTGCGGGTCATGCAGGCTAAGGCTCACCTAACTTACCTTCGGATGAAAGCCCCGGAGGGTGTGATCTTCGACTACCCCACGCGCCGCTGCTCGGTATCGTGCCGATGAAGGGCCACGGCGCGGCCAACGACGACCGTCTGGAGAGCCGATGACGGAGACACTCGACCTCAGCGGACATCAGCGTGTGCGAGTGGTCGACTCGACGCCGGCGATGCTCGCGCTGGAGTCGACCTGGACGCCTGGTGGCGGCCCGCCACGGGCCCACTTCCATCCGTCCCAGGACGAGACGTTCGAGGGTGCTCGAGGGCGAGCTCACCGTCGACCTCGACGGCGCACGGAGGGTGCTCGGGGCCGGTGACCGGATCGAGGTGCCGCGGCACACCGTCCATCGGATGTGGAACGCCGGCCAGGTGCCCGCGCGGGCCACCTGGCGGGTGACCCCGGCGCTGCGTACGGTCGAGATGTTCCGGGTGATCGATGCCGGTCCCTCCGCCGCCGGGCTGGTGCGGATGTTGTGGACCTTTCGACACGAGTTCCGGATGCCACTGCGTCGCCGGCGCTGAACCCGTCCAGATTTTTTCGGGAGTTTTTCCGGGAACCTGTCGGATCGGTGTCGAGCCGTTCGTGGAGTGAGTGAGAAGCGGCCAAGACGGACCGCGACAAACCACCACCACAGGACGAGAGGCACCATCATGAGCACCAGCACCTACACCCAGGCCACGACCTCCACCCGCGGTCAGTTCGCAGCGCGGATGCCCGTCTGGCTCGTCAGCGTCACCGCCGTCCTCGTCGGCGCCCTGGTCACCGGCGTCTACGAGTTCGCCGCCCGTGCGGTCGGGGTGCCGTTCAACGTAGCCCTGCCCGGCACCGGCATGGAGCCCGCCGCGATCCCCGCGACCGGGCTCGCCTGGGCCGTCGCCGAGCTCGGTCTGATCGGCATCATCGTCGCCGTCTGCCTGGCCCGTTTCGCCAAGCGTCCGCGCTCGACCTGGAACCGCACCGCCTGGACCCTGACGGCGCTCTCGATCGTGCCCAGCCTGGTCGCCGTCACCGACTCCTACGCCACCAACATCATGCTGGTGATCTCCCACCTCGTCGCCGCCGTGGTGATCGTCCCCGCCATCGCCGCCCGGCTCGCGGAGCGGAACCCGCGCCGCGGCTGAGGCCCTGCGAACGTCAGCCCGGTGGCCGGCGAGCGATGATCAGCTCGCCGACACCGGGCATCGGCGTCGTCTCGACCGTGAATCCGGCGTTGGCCAGGTCGGCGAAGAGCGCCGGCCTGGGATGGGTGCGGTAGTACATGACGAACTTCGGCCGCCACACCGCGTTGCGCACCCGCATCACCAGGTCGAAACCGGAGAGCAGCCAGTACGCCGGGTGGGTCGGCCCTGGCGCCCGACTGACCGGCAGTGCGAACACCCCGCCCGGCCTCAGCGCCCGATGGATGCCGTCGAAGAGCGCCGGCCGCTCCTCCGGCAGGAAGTGCCCCAGCGCCCCGAAGCTCACCACCAGGTCGTACGCAGCCTCGAACGGCAGCGCGCGAGCATCCGCCCGCACCAGGTCGGCGTCCTGGTGGGCGGCCCTGGCCTGCTCGAGCATCCCCACGCTGAAGTCGATCCCCGTCGGCCGCTCCGTGGTCGCCTCCGCGAGCAGCTCCAGGCCCGCCCCTGTGCCGGTGCACACATCGAGCCCCCGCTCGAACGGCCCGTACTCCCGCAGCGCGGTGATCGTCGCGGCGAGCAACCAGTCCGGCGTCCGGAACGGCGTCGCGTCGAACTTCGGCGCCAGCAGGTCGTAGCCGCGCTCGACCGACGACAGCGCCTGCACCATCAGCTCACGAAACGTCGGCCCCTGCATACTCAGACCGTAGCGCTCGGTCGCCTCTCGAGTGTGCGAACTCATGCGGGCCACCGCCCCGTTGCTGGACACTGATGACGTGACCCCCACTCGGCGAGCCCTCACCTTCGGGTCCTACTGGATCGTCGGCCTCGTTGCCTTCGCCGTGCTCCTAGCGCCCTACGAGCTCACCTGGCGTGCCAACGCGGACATTCCTGCCGTCCTCACCACCACAGCACCGGGCGCGGGACCGGACTCGCTCGGCTGGGTGGTGTACGCGCTGGTCACCATCGCCATCCCGCTCATCGGCGGCTGCGTGGTCGCGACGCCCTTCTCCAATGCACCCACCTCGATCCGCACCCAACTGGTCACTTACGCGGGTGGTGCAGCCGTGTCGATCTGCGCCGGATGGGTGACCCTCATCGCCAGCTCCCTGACCTTCTCCGCCATCCCGCCTCGCACGACCCTGGCGGACGCGACCTACGCCTTCCTCGTCTGGACTGCCTACGCAGCGGTCGCCCTCGCCGTGGCGAGGTCGGCCGCCCGGCGCAACGCAAAGCTCGCTATGGCGTGACCCGTGGCTCCTAAGGTTGCCGCGCTATCGGGCAGGAGTCGCCGCACGCCGTCGGGGAGTCCGTCCAGCCGCGGGATGCCAGGACACGCGCGATCCTCTGCGCGGTTCGGCATGGCGTCTCGAAGACCTGGTGCCAACGGAGTCGCGCGGTGACGGTCCCGGTGGCGGCGAGGTCGTCGAGCACTCGGTCGGCATCACGCGCTTGGTCGCGCCAGGTGTCATGCCCCAGCGCTCCGTCGAGCTCAACGATCAGCCTGTACGCCGCGTACTCCACGTCTCGGAACTGGTTGCCCATCGGCGTCGCCCGTACCGTCTGTCGCTCGGACCGGGGCAGCCCGTGGACGCGCTCGACCTTGGTGAGATAGCCGTGCTCGAGCACGGAATTCGTCCCGGACTCCAGATCGTCGATGATCTCGGCGATCCAAGCACGGCGGCGCAGTGACGGGAACCGACTCAGCGCCCCACGGAGCGAGCCGGCGGTGACATGAGCTCGCCCAGCGACGTTGGCCAGACTGGCAATGGCGTCGATCTCCGAGCGGGCGTCGTGCGCCATCGCCAGAGCGTTGTCCTCCAGCTTCAGGCGAGGAGGGACGCCTCCGTAGGCATGGGTCTCGAGGTTGGTGAGGCGGTGGATCACGATGCCGGGTTGAGGCACGACTCTCCGGGTCTGGTCGATCGCGACATGGATCGGTTCCGGGACCATCCCGGGCACCATCGGCCGCCCCGTGCGAGGTGCCTCGACGCTCGGGCCGCACACGTACGCGGGCGCGGCATAGAGGACGGCTGCCCAGGCGCGCTGATGCCAGGTGAGCGGACCGGTGTGATCGACGTACACCCGCGGATGCACCCGCACGATCTCCTTGCGCCGCTGCATCCTGATCATGTCAGCGCGCGTCAGCCCACCGGCTGCGAGCTGCGCATGACTGAGCACACCATCCTGCTGACGTCGCTGTGCCTCCATCAGCCGCTCTGCGTGCTCTCGCTCGCCCATGGATTCCGAGATGTCCACACCACAGTTATCGCACGCGACGACTCCAGGATGAGAAACCCTAGGAGGGTG
>JALZDD010000559.1 GCA_030862715.1 Actinomycetota bacterium
CGGGTGACCGATCTGAACGGGGTCACGCAGGTGGCCGGGTTCTCCAAGGGTCAGTACATGAACGCGGGACCCGGGCGGCTGCCGCAGAGCCACATCACGCTCGACTACTGCAAGGAGCTGGGCGTCCCGATCGAGGCATTCACCAACCAGAACGCCAACGCGCTGCTCTACTACCCCGGCGATCACGGCATCGGCGCGGTGCAGATGCGTCAGGCGAAGGCGGACACGTACGGCTACGTCTCCGAGCTGCTCGCGAAGGCGACCGACAAGGGAGCCCTGGACGAGGAGCTGACCGCCGCCGACAAGGAGGCGCTGATCGCCTTCCTGAGGAACTTCGGTGATCTCGGCTCCAAGGCGGAGGGGTACGCCTACACCGGCTCGAGCCGCGCGGGCTACACGGTCGAGCCCGGGGCCGGGCAGGAGTCCGGTACCGAGGTGTCCCCGAACTCGATGAGCGCTGTCCTCGCCGCGGGGCTGGGTCAGTACTTCTCCTTCGAGTTCGGCTACGACCAGGCGATGATGATGTATCAGCCGGTCGGCGGCATGGACGCGATCCCCAACGCCTTCGCCAAGGCCGTCGGGGCGCGGAACATCCGCTACGGGGCCGAGGTCGTCGAGTGGACCAACACCTCGACCGGCGTCTCCGTGGCCTACAAGGCTCGAGGGAGGACCGAGACCATCGAGGCCGACTTCGCGATCAACTGCATGCCGCCGAACGTCGCGGCCAAGGTCCCGCACAACCTCGGCGCCGACATCACCGCGAGCCTGAAGTCCTTCGGGCCCTCGAACGCCGGCAAGATCGGGATCGAGTACGACCGGCGGTGGTGGGAGGAGGACTTCCGGATCTACGGCGGCATCACCAACACCCGCCTCGACCTGCGCAACATCTGGCACCCGTCGTACGGGTTCAACGGGGACAAGGGCACGATGATCGGCTACTACAACACCGGAAGCGCAGCCGACACCTACGGTGCGCTCAGCCCCGCCCAACGGCTCTCGCGGGCGGTGGACATGGGCAAGCAGATCTTCGGGGACGTCTACGGCGAGGGCATCACCGCCTCCTACAGCCAGGACTGGAAGTCGCAGAAGTTCTCCGAGGGTGCCTGGGCGTACTCGACGACGGCCGACACCGATCCGCTCTACACGCGGCTGCTGGACGCCACCGGCAACACGTACTTCGCCGGTGACCACCTCAGTCACTCCGTTGCCTGGCAGCACGGCGCGATCACGGCCGCCCGGGCTGCCGTCGAGAAGCTGCACGCGCGGGTGACGGCATGATGTCGCCGCGTACGAAGGTGCTGGCTGTGGTCGGGTTGACCGCGGCTCTGGTCGCTCCGACGGCGGCGGTCGCCGGGAGCAGATGGGCAGACTTCCCGCCGCGTGGCGGGGAGACGATCTCGGTGCTGCCCGCGGGGCAGGACAACCCGTCGATCGCCAACGGCGTCGCGATCGGGCCGGAGGCCGCGATCTACAAGACCAGCGGGCTCGGTCCGTCCCGGCTCAACACCGGGGCGAGCGGGGAGCTGGCCTACATCGACACCGCGGTGTTCCCGGGTGGTGAGCTGCCGCCGGGCGTGACCATCACCGAGGCCCAGGGGATCAACGTGCTGCGCCGGATCGGGGAGAACCTCGAGGCGGCCGGGCTCTCCTACGACGACGTGATCACGATGCGCGTCTTCCTGCAGAACCCCGCGGGCGAGGCGAAGATGGACTTCGCGGGCTGGAACCGGGCCTACCGGCAGTTCTTCGCGAACACGTCGGTCTCGACCGGCGAGGCGGTCCCGGTGCCGCTGGGCACAGCTCCTCCGGCGACTCCGATGGTCGTCAACCCCGCCCGTCCGTCACGGTTCGCGCTCGAGATCGAGAACCTGCCCGTCGACGGATGGCTCGTGGAGGTGGAGGTCGACGCGGCCTATCCGGTGAAACGAAAGTAGGCGTCAAAACGAGATCGCCCTCTCCGAGCAGTGCTCGGGGAGGGCGATTCTCGTGCAGCTCAGACCGTGGTCAGAGCTTGGAAAGCTTGGGGAAGGGGCTGGCGATGCGCACCAGTCGGGGACCGAAGTCGACAGTGACTGCGGCCGTTTCTTTGTTGACGACCCGACCCAGGCCGAAGGAGTCGTGGGAAACCAGGTCCCCTGACTCGAACTGCTCAATGACCGGCTCGGGATCTGCCTTGAAAGGACTCGCGGCGAAGTGTCGCCGCCGGGGGGTTGAGGTAGTCATCCCTTCGAGTATGTGGCCTCAGACACGAATAAGGGAATGCACAGCTTGGTCACAATGGCCTATCAGATCGTTTCAGGCCGGTGCGTAGTCGGCCTTGTCGTAGCTGGCACTGCGTCGGTAGTGGGCCGAGATGCTGGGCCAGTTGGTGGTGATGCGGCCGTTCTGCTCGCGATACCAGGAGGTGCATCTGCTCCAGACGCTGTCGGCCAGCTTGTCCTGGATCCGCGCGTCGTAGGCCTCCTCGACCTCCGCGCGCACGTCCAGCGGGCCGGCGTCGGCGACGTGGTCGGCGTACCTGCCGAGGTAGCGGGCCTGGGTCTCCAGGAAGAAGATGATCGAGCCGCCACCGGTGTTGGTGTTGGGGCCGTACATGATCAGGAGGTTGGGGAAACCCGGGACGGTCATGCCGTGGTAGGCGTGCGCGCCGTCCTTCCAGTGGGTGTGCAGGTCGCGGCCCTGGGTGCCGGTGATCGTCATCGGGGCTAGGAAGTCGGTCGCCTTGAACCCGGTGCCCCAGATGATCACGTCGACCTCGTGCTGCTGCCCGTCGGCGGTCGTCACGCCGGTCGGGGTGATCTCGACGATGTCGTCGGTGATCACGTCCACGTTGGGCTGGGCGAGGGCCGGCAGGTAGTCGTCGGCGAAGAGGATGCGCTTGCAGCCGAAGGGGTAGTCGGGCCAGACCTTCTCGAAGAGCCCGGGCTTCGCCGCGGTCTGCGCCTTCATGTGGCGCTTGGACCAGGCCCGCATGACCGCACCGAACGGCTTGACGTGGAAGGACGTGGTGAGCCACTCGGCCTGGACCCAGATCTTCGCGCGGTTGAGGAGCTGCGGGACCGGGCCGGCGGGGTCGGTGCGCTCGAAGTCCTTGCGCGGGACGATGTAGGGCGCCGAGCGCTGGAAGAGGAGCACCTGCGCCGCGTCCTTCCGCACCTCGGGCACGAACTGGATGGCGCTCGCGCCGGTGCCGATCACGGCGACCCGCTTGCCGTGGAGGCTCAGGTCGTGGTTCCACTCGGCGGAGTGGAAGGCCTCTCCTTCGAACGCGTCGGCGCCGGGGATGTTCGGGATCGAGGGCCGGGAGAGCTGGCCGACGGCAGGTACGAACAGGTCGACCGTCTCCGTCTCCCCCGTGCTGAGGTCGAGCTGCCAGGTCTTCGACTCGTCGTCCCAGCGGGCGGCGGTCACCTCGGTGTGGAACCGGATGTGGCGGCGTACGTCGTACTTGTCGACGACCCGGTGGATGTAGTCGAGGATCGCGGGCTGGCGGGAGAACTTGTGGGGCCAGTGCGGGTTGGGCTCGAAGGAGTAGGAGTAGAGGCTGGAGGGTACGTCGCAGGCGGCGCCCGGGTAGGTGTTCTCCCGCCAGACGCCACCGACGTCTCCGGCCTTCTCGAACACGACGATGTCGTCGTGGCCGCGCTTCTTGAGCTCGATCGTGGCGGCCAGGCCGCCGAAGCCGGTGCCGATGACTGCGATGCGCAAGAGAGATCCTCCGAGGGCCGGGAGCGACGGTGTGGCCTGGACCATACCGGGAGAATGTGAATCGCCGCGAGAGGCCCGAAAGGTAAGAAGTGGGACGCCCGCTCGTCATCGCGATTAGGTTCGGCTAACCTAATCCCATGATCGTCTGCCAGTGCCGAGTCGTCACGGACCGTGACGTCGACGCCGCGCTGGCCGACGGGGCGCGCACGGTCAGCGCTATCTGCCGCTCCACGGGAGCCGCTCAGGACTGCGGCTCGTGCATCTTCTCGGTGAAGAAGCAGGTCAGCCGGCATCTCGAGCAGGAGTGCTCGCACCTCGTGGCCGACGGCGCCGCGAGCTGACGTACGCAACCGGTCACAAACTGAGTCTGTCCTCACTCCCGGGGTGCCGTGCGAGTATCGGGACAGATCCCGTTACCGGAGGTACGTCATGCAGCCAGTCGATCCACGCGTCGTCGAGCTCCTCAACGAGGCGCTGACGTTCGAGCTCACGGTCACGAACACGTATTTCCTGCATGCTCGGATGCTCGACAACTGGGGTCTGCCCAAGCTCGGCAAGGTCTTCTACGACCTCTCCATCGACGAGATGCGCGACGCCGACGAGCTGATCAACCGGATCCTGATGTTCGATGGCCACCCCAACGTGCAGCGCCTCAACGCCATCCAGGTCGGCGAGACCGCCGAGGAGATGCTCTCCCTCGCCCTGGCGAGCGAACGCGCCGCGGTCGCGCAGTTCAACGCCGGCGGCGAGGAGTGCCACCAGCTCGGTGACCATGGCACCGCGGCCGTCTTCGAGGAGATGGTCCGCGACGAGGAGAAGCACGCCGACTGGTTCGAGTCCCAGCTCGACGCGATCGATCGCGTGGGTCTGCAGGCGTACCTGGCTCAGCACGTCGGCGCGGGCGAGGGACCCGGCTGAGCCGGACCCCTCGTTCCCCCTCAGGCAGCTTTCCCTTAGGCAGGCACCGCGTCGTCGATGCAGAGGATGTTGTCCTCGCTGTCCTTGAACCAGGCCGCGTGACCGGCCTCCCCCATGCCGGCGACGTCACCGTCCCAGGTCAGTCCGGGCATCTCGTAGTGCTCGAAGCTGACCCCCTTGGCACGCAGGTCCTCGGTCTCCTTGCGGACGTCGGCCACATGGAACTGGGCGATCGTGTGCCCTGCCTTGCCCGCCTGCTCGGTCTCGTAGAGGTGGAAGGACGTCCCGCCGCCGGTCGTGTAGACCAGCCAGCCTTCGCTCTCCTCGCTCGGCTCGAGCCCGAGCTTCTCGGCGTAGAAACGACGTGCCCGGCCCAGATCGGCGGCCGGGATGTTCGCTCTCACACTGCTGTCGGCCAACATCGCGGGCCTCCTCAGGCGCTCTCGAACCAGGGGCGGTGAAGGTCGTAGTAGGTCGCACCCTTCATCGCGTAGGCGAGCTCGCGGCGTACGTCTTCCGGGGGCTCGACCTGCTCGCCCTTGCGGGCCTCGTCCTCGCTGGTGAACGCGATGGTCTCGACAAAGCTGCCGTCGTCCTCGATCGCGAGCGTGCCGCCGAGGATGTCCGGGCGCGCCTCGTGCAGCTGGGTGGTGTCGGCCATCATCGCCTTGAGCCGGCTCGGGTCGTCGACGCGGCCGCGGATGATCTGCACGAACCCGGCGTCGTCGGAGCCGCCGTCGAAGAGCAGCGTGACGTCGTCGCAGTCGTGGAACTCCATGGGCCCGTCCATGACCTCGGCCATCTTCGCGGCCCACTCCCCCTGCTCGGGACGGTCTGAGTTGGCCATCGCCGCCTCGCGCGACTCGAAGCGGACGACCCCGATGAACTGGCCGTCGTCGGTGAATCCGTAGGTGCCGCCCAGCCACCCGGTCGCGCTCGGCGCCAGGTCTCGACGCCACTCGTCGAGCAACTGGTGGGCCTCCTCCTGCCGGGTGCAGGGACCCTGAATCATCTGGATGAACATTGCTGCCTCCTCGGTCGTTGGTGTGCCAACGGACCGGTCGAGGCCGTAGCCGGGCCCCGGCCAGGCCCTCTCGCAACGTACGTCCGAAGGGTCGCCCCGCACATACCCCAAACAGGCGTTTTCAGTCGACGTCGACCCAGTCGAGCGTGCGGTCGACGGCCTTCCGCCAGCCGGCGTACCCGGTCTCGCGCTGCTCCTCGCTCCAGGCCGGCTTCCAGCGCTTGGACTCGTTCCAGTTCTGGCGGAGCTCGTCGGTGTCCTTCCAGAAGCCGACGGCGAGCCCGGCGGCGTAGGCGGCTCCGAGCGCGGTGGTCTCGGCGACGACCGGGCGGCTGACCTCGACGCCGAGGACGTCGGCCTGGATCTGCATGCACAGCTCGTTGACGGTGACGCCGCCGTCGACCTTGAGTACCTCGAGGCGTACGCCGGAGTCCTTCTCCATCGCGTCGGCGACGTCGCGGCTCTGGTAGCAGATCGACTCCAGCGTCGCGCGGGCGATGTGGCCGCTGGTGTTGAACCGGGACAGGCCGACGATCACGCCGCGGGCGTCCGAACGCCAGTAGGGGGCGAAGAGTCCGGAGAAGGCGGGGACGAAGTAGACGCCGCCGTTGTCCTCGACCTCCTTGGCCAGGGTCTCGGACTGGGCGGCGTTGCTGATCACCCTCAGCTGGTCGCGCAGCCACTGCACCGCGGAGCCGGTGACGGCGATCGAGCCCTCCAGGGCGTACGTCGGGGGCTGGTCGCCGAACTGGTAGCAGACCGTGGTGAGGAGGCCGTTCTCGGAGCGTACGAGCTCCTGGCCGGTGTTGAGGAGGAGGAAGTTGCCGGTGCCGTAGGTGTTCTTGGCCTCGCCGGCGTCCAGGCAGACCTGGCCGACCATGGCGGCCTGCTGGTCGCCGAGGATGCCGGTGATCGGGACCTCGCCCTTCAGGGGGCCGTTCGCGAGGGTGGTGCCGTAGGCCTTCGGCTCGGAGGAGGGCCGGATCTCGGGGAGCATCTGACGCGGGATGTCGAAGAAACCGAGGAGCTCGTCGTCCCAGTCGAGGGTCTCGAGGTTCATCAGCATGGTGCGGCTGGCGTTGGTGACGTCGGTGACGTGTACGCCGCCGTTGGGACCACCGGTCAGGTTCCAGACGATCCAGCTGTCAGTGGTGCCGAAGATGGCGTCGCCGCTCTCCGCGGCCTCGCGGACGCCGTCGACGTTCTCCAGGATCCACTGGATCTTGCCGCCGGCGAAGTAGGTGGCCGGCGGGAGACCGGCCTTGCGCCGGATGATGTCGCCGCGCTCGTCCCGGTCGAGGGCCGAGGCGATCCGGTCGGTGCGGGTGTCCTGCCAGACGATCGCGTTGTAGTAGGGCCGTCCGGTGCGTTTGTTCCACACGACGGTGGTCTCGCGCTGGTTGGTGATGCCGAGCGCGGCGATGTCCTTGTCGGTCAGGCCCTTGCGGCCGAGGGCGGTCTGGATCACCGAGCTGGTGCGCTCCCAGATCTCCACCGGGTTGTGCTCCACCCAGCCCGCCTGCGGCATGACCTGCTCATGCTCCAGCTGGTGGCGGGCCACCTCGTTGCCGCCGTGGTCGAAGATCATGCAGCGGGTGCTCGTGGTGCCTTGGTCGACGGCTGCGACGTAGTCGGGCATGTCGTCGGTCCTCTCTGTGTCTCTTCTCGGTCTTCTCGGTCAGGCGGACTTGCGCTCGGGTTCTCTGGACTCGCTCGTTGTCTCGGGAATCGTTCCTACCTCTTCACCCTCCTCCTCCGCGGGAAGGAAACGCGAGATCAACACCTTGTAGGCACCGGCACCGATGAGTCCACCGACAAGCGGGGCGACGATCGGGATCCAGAAGTAGAGATCGCCGGCCGCGGTCACCCAGGCACCGTCGTAGCCGGTGACGAAGGAGGCCAGGCGCGGGCCGAAGTCGCGGGCGGGGTTGATGGCATAGCCGGCGTTCGTGCCCCAGGCCATGCCGATGCCGACGATCACGAAGGCGATCGCGACGGGCGAGAACCAGGCGATCGGCGCGGAGTTCTTCGCGTCCGTGATCGCCATGATGAGGAACAGCAGGATCGCGGTGCCGATCACCTGGTCGGCGAAGGCGGTGGTGAGGCTGACGCCGAGCGCGGCGTCGCCGTTGCCCGGGAGCGTGGAGAAGATGCCCTGGGTGGCGTGGGTGTGGCCGGGATCGACGCTGGCGATCGCGTCGCCGTAGGCCGCGCGGACGATGAGGGCGCCGACGAAGGCGCCGAGGATCTGGGCGATGCTGTAGGGCAGCACCTTGCGCCACTCGAAGTCGCTGAAGACGGCCATCGCCAGGCTGACGGCCGGGTTGAGGTGGGCGCCGCTGATCCGACCCGCGGTGTAGATGCCCAGCATCACCCCGATCCCCCAGGCCCAGGCGATCGAGTCGTGGTCGCCGAGCCCGCCGTCGCCGGTCACGACCTGCGCGACCACACCGACTCCGAAGAGGATCAGGATCATCGTCCCGGCGAACTCTGCGCTGAGCTCTCCGATGAAGGTTCTACGTTGTGCTGCCGAAACGGAGCCCGAGGCGTTTCTTGTTGTCATGCGCTGCTCCTGCCGTGTGGGGTCTGGCGGACCTCTGCACCGTAGGGATGCGTGACGGGCGTCACAATGGCGTGCGTTCGGCATGGTCGAACGCTTGCCTGTCTCGCGGGGCGGCACCGGCGGTCCCTGGATGATCGAACCCGGCGTCGGGGATTTGTTCGGGCCCTACGCTTTTACCCGATGTCTCGGACCGTGCAATCCGTCGAGCGGGCGGCTGCGCTACTGCGTGTGCTCTCCGCCGCGAGTGAGCCGATGCCTCTCGGCGAGCTGGCGGCCGCCGTGGGACTGGCCAAGCCGACGGCGCACGGGTTGCTGCGTACGTTGGCGGGGGCGGGGTTCGTCGACCAGGAGCCGGTCACCGGGCGCTATCTGGTGGGGTCGGGGCTGCTCCATCTCGGGTCCGTGACGCTGGACCTCAACGAGCTGCGCTCGGAGACGCTCAACTGGGTGGACACGCTGGCGGCGCGTACGGGCGAGGAGGCGCGGATCGCGGCGTACCGCGACGGCTCCGCGGTCGTGGCGCACCATGTCTTCCGGGCGGGGCCGGGAGCGCAGGTGATGGACACCGGGAAGGCACTACCGCTGCACGCCACCGCGCTCGGGAAGGTGCTGGTCGCGTTCGATCCGGGCGCGGCCCGCAGCGTCGTCGGGCAGCGGCTGGACCGGCTGACCTTCCGGACGATCACCGACCGGGCGGCACTGCTGCGGGCGCTGGCGGACGCGCGCGACACAGGGTGGGCCTCAGCCGTCTCCGAGGCGCGGCCGGAACTGGCCGGGGTCGCGGCGCCGGTGCGTGACCGGGGCGGGTACGTGGTCGCGGCCGTCGGTATCGCGGGACCGGTGGTGCGACTGTGCGACGCGCGTGGATTGCCTCGTCCCGACCTCGTCGAGGAGGTCGTCAGCGTCTCCAGATCGATCTCGCGGGCGCTCGGTCACGGCCGGGCGGCATGAGTCTTCCGCAGTATGTGGCCGCCCTGGACCAGGGCACGACCTCGACCCGGTGCATGCTCTTCGACCGCGGGGGCCGGATGGTGTCGCTGGCGCAGCGGGAGCACCACCAGCACTATCCGCGCGCTGGCTGGGTCGAGCACGACCCCATGGAGATCTGGGACATCGTCTGCCGGGTCGTGCCGGAGGCGCTCTCGGACGCCGGGGCTTCTCCTTCCCAGGTGGTCGGGCTCGGGATCACCAACCAGCGGGAGACCACGGTGGTGTGGGACCGGCACACCGGTCGGCCGGTCCACAACGCGATCGTGTGGCAGGACACCCGGTCGTCCGCCGTGCTCCCCGCTGTCGCCGCCGACATGGCGGAGACGGAGATCCAGGCTCGGTGCGGGCTGCCGCTTGTGACGTACTTCTCGGGGCCGAAGGTGCGCTGGCTGCTCGACTCGTCTCCTTCGGTGCGGGAGCGGGCGGAGCACGGGGATCTCCTGTTCGGGACGATGGACTCCTGGCTGGTCTGGAACCTGACCGGCGGTGTGTCCGGCGGCGCGCATGTCACGGACGTGACCAACGCCAGCCGGACGATGCTGATGAACCTCGGCACTCTCGACTGGGATCCGGAGCTGCTGGCGGCGATGCGGGTGCCGCGGGCGATGCTGCCCGAGATCCGCCCGACGGTCTCGTCCTTCGGGACCACGGTCGCGCCGATCGCGGGGATCCCGGTGACGGCCGTGATCGGTGATCAGCAGGCCTCGCTCTTCGGGCAGGCGGGGTTCGACCGCGGCGACGCGAAGTGCACGTTCGGCACGGGCGGATTCCTGCTCCTCAACACCGGCTCGTCCCCGGTGCGCTCGCAGCACGGGCTGATCACGACGGTCGCGCACGCGATGGAGGGCGAGCCCGCGGCGTACGCCCTGGAGGGGTCGATCGCCGTCGCCGGCTCGCTCGTGCAGTGGTTCCGCGACAGTCTCGGGCTGATCCGCTCGGCCGCGGAGATCGAGACCCAGGCGCTGACCGTCGCCGACAACGGTGGCTGCTACGTCGTCCCGGCGTTCACCGGCCTCTACGCACCGCACTGGGAGCCCGATGCCCGCGGCGTGATCGTCGGGCTGACGTCGTACGTCACCAAGGCCCATCTGTGCCGTGCCGTCCTCGAGGCCACCGCCTGGCAGACCCGCGAGGTCATCGACGCGATGAACGCCGACGCCGCTGCGCCGCTGACAAGGTTGGCCGTCGACGGCGGCATGACCGCCGACAACCTCCTCATGCAGACCATCGCCGACTTCCTCGACATTCCCGTCGTACGTCCGATGGTCGCCGAGACCGTCTCCCGCGGCGCCGCCTATGCGGCCGGGCTCGGGGCCGGGTACTGGCCCGACCGGCAGGTCCTGCGGCGGCACTGGCGCAAGGCGGCCGAGTGGCGGCCGGCCATGTCGGCTGAGCTGCGGGAGGCAGAGTTCGCTCGGTGGCGGCGGGCGGTCGAGCTCGCGATCGGGTGGGGCGCATAGGTCTCCCGGCTATCGGCCGTCCGGAGACTCGGCGAGGGACTTGAGGGCGCGGAGTCTGGTGTCCCAGGCGTTGCCGATGCGGTCGAGCTCGTGGGCGAGAGCGTTGAGGCGGGAGCCGAGGGCGGCGTAGACGATCTCGCGGCCGCGGCGCTCAGCGGTGACGAGGCCGGCCTCGGAGAGTACGTCGAGATGCTTGACGATCGCCTGGCGGCTGACCGGGAGCACCCGGGCCAGGGCGGAGGCGGACATCGCCTCCTGCCCCAGCCGGGTGAGGATGTCCCAGCGGGTCTGGTCGCCCAGCGCCGCGCACATCTCGGGGAGAGACGGAGTCGCGGTCACGCGCGCGCCTCGACGTACGTCTTGGCCGCCTCGAGCTCCTGGGCCCAGCCGTTGTCGTTGCCCTCGCGCTCCTTGAGCCAGACCGCGGGGTCCTCGGACAGGGTGGAGAAGCCGCTCTC
>JALZDD010000566.1 GCA_030862715.1 Actinomycetota bacterium
CGAGACCAAGTACGTCGGGATCGCGATGTGATCCCAGGAGACGTCAGAGCAGGATCGCCTTCAGCTCGGTGAACTCCTCGATCCCGGCCTTGCCCATCTCTCGGCCGGTCCCGGACTGCTTGCGTCCACCGAAGGGCGCCAGCGGCGTGAACGCCCCACCGTTGACATGCACTTGGCCGACCTCGAGCCGCCGTGCGATAGAGAGAGCTCGGTCGGGACTCCCGAACACCGCTGCGGTGAGGCCGTACGGCGTGCCGTTGGCGATGCGCACCGCATCGTCGTCGTCGGTGTAGGCGATGACGCTGAGCACCGGTCCGAAGATCTCCTCCTGGGCGATCGTCGAGTCCGGATCGACGTTCGCGAAGATCGTCGGGCGGATGAATGCACCGCCCTCCAGGCCGGGGACCCGCCCTGGCCCGCCGACGACGAGCTCGGCTCCCTCCGCGAGACCCTTCTCGATGTAGCCGTTCACCCGTTGCCACTGGGTCTCCGACGCAACCGGCCCGAGTCGGGTCGCCTCATCGGCGGGGTCGCCCACCGTGTACTCGCCGGCGGCCTCGCGCAGCTTCGCCACGATCTCGTCGTGTCGTGAGGCGGGGACGAGCAGCCGCGTCCAGGCGCCGCAGGCCTGACCGCTGTTGCTCCAGGCGTACTGCAGGGTCTCCGCGACCACTTCGTCGAAGTCGGCGTCCTCGAGCGCGATGCTCGCGGTCTTGCCGCCGAGCTCGAGCCCCACCCGCTTGACCGTGCCGGCCGCGACCGCTGCGACACGCCTGCCCGCGGCCGTCGAGCCCGTGAACGACACCATGTCGATCCCGGGGTGCGCCGCGATGGCCTCCCCGACGCCGCTCCCCGTGCCGTAGACGATGTTCAACACACCAGCCGGGATCCCGGCGGCCGCTGCTGCCTCGGCCAGGATCGGTCCGGTCAGCGGAGCGGTCTCGGCAGGCTTGAGGACCACTGTGTTGCCGGCCAGCAGCGCCGGGACGACCTTCGTCACGACCTGCTGGAGCGGGAAGTTCCACGGGGTGATGGCGCCGACGACACCGACGGGCTCGCGGACGAGCAACGCGTTGCCGGCCCGCTCCTCCCAAGTGACCTCGGCGGCCAAGGCGGCGACTGCGTTGGTCACCAACGGTGGAAACCCCGCCTGCGCGAGCCGGGAGAATGAGATCGGCGCGCCGATCTCGGTCGAGATGGTGTGAGCGATCCGCTCGCTGCGAGCCGTCAGCTCGTTCGCAAGGGCTCCCAACACATCGGCTCGGGCGGCGGGGCCGAGGCCCGCCCAGCCCGGAAGTGCCGTATGAGCGGCCTCGACCGCCCGGTCGACGTCGGCGGCGGTGCCGAGCGGAGCGGTGGCGACCGCTCGTCCGTCAACCGGGCTGACGATCTCCATCGTGGTGGTTGCGGGGACGACGGTGCCGGCCACCCAGTGGCCGGGAACGTCATAGGTCAGGTCAGTGCTTGTCATGCCACTACGGTGCTTCGCCCGACGGACCCCATCCATGCCCGGTCATGACAAGGCTGGAGGGAGTACGAGACCGCCTGGCGTTGTTGAGACGACGTGAATCGCGTACGACTCGCAGAGTTTCTGCGCACGCGCCGCGAGGCGCTTCAACCAGAGGACGTCGGACTTCCCAGGGGACGCAACCGCCGGACGCCAGGTCTCCGGCGCGACGAGGTCGCAGAGCTCAGTGGCATCTCGACGCACTACTACACCCGCATCGAGCAACCGCGTGGCCCGGTGCCGTCAGCACAGGTGCTCACGGCCATCGCCCGCGGGTTGCGGCTCAACCCTGACGAGCGTGATCACCTTCATCGCCTGGCGGGGTATCCACCCGTACGTTCCGCGGACCCGCAACATGGGATCAGCCCGGGCCTGCGGCGGATCTTCGACCGGCTCCAGGACGAGACGGCCCTCATCGTCGACGAGCTCGGTGAGACCCTCTTGCAGACCCCCGCGGCGGTCGCTCTCCTCGGGGACGAAACCCGCTACTCCGGGATGATGCGCAGCCGCATCTATCGGTGGTTCACCGACCCTGCGACGCGCCGGCGCACGCCCATCGAGGACCATCCGGCGCATAGCCGTGCACTGGTCGCCCAGCTCGCACACGCCGCCGCGGCCGGCAAGTGTTCCCGCGCCGACGCGATGATCACCGCGCTGCGGCGCTCGAGCCCCGAGTTCGAGGAGCTGTGGAGCGATCACCCGGTGGTCGGGCCATACTGCGACGCCAAACGCGTGATCCACGACGAGGTCGGCGAGCTCGAGCTGCACGGCCAGACTCTGCACGATCCCGATCGACCCCAGGCGCTGACAGTGTTCACGGCCGAGCCCGGCAGTGAGAGCGAGCGTCGACTCAGGATGCTGTCGCGGGTCTAGACGCGGGTCTAGACGTAGCCCTCGTCGTTGTCCTCGGCGTGGATCAGGCGCCGCAGCGCCTCGTCCATGTGCAGCTCCACGCGCTTGAGGGTCAGCTTCACGTCGCCGGACTCGATGGCGTCGACGATCTGGATGTGCTCCTCGACCAGCTCGAGCGGCTGCTGGTAGGTGCCCTCCAGCGCGGTCAGGCACATCCGCGTCTCGACGATCAGGGTCTGGTGCATCCGGGCCAGGCGTCGGCTCCCGGAGCACTGCACGAGTACGTCGTGGAAGCGGAAGTCGGCATCGCTCAGCTTCGCCGGGTCGCCGAGCTCGAGAGACTTGGTCATCGCGTCGCAGGCGGCGCGGAGCTCGCGCAGCGCCGCCGGGATCCGCGCCCGGGCGATCATCGTGGCGGCGGCACCCTCGACGGCTGCCCTGGCGACGTAGATGTCTCGGATGTCGGCCTCGTCGAGCTCGATCACGAAGAGCCCGCGGTTGGGCTCGCTGCGGAGCAGGCCCTCTTGGACCAGGCGCTGCATCGCCTCGCGCAGCGGGCCGCGGCTGACGCCGAACTGGGCCGAGAGCGCGGTCTCGCTCAGCTGGGCACCGGGCTGCAGGGTGCGCTCCATGATCGCCGTGCGCAGCTGGCGAGCGATGACCGAGGCGGTCGACTCTCTGTGCACGGGTTCGAAGCTCGATGTCGCTGTCAACGTGGTCTCCGATGGGTCACCGAGAAAGAGTTCTGATTGTTGACAATCATTGCATGTGGCCAGGCTCGCGGGGTGG
The DNA here is from genome assembly GCA_030862715.1 of Actinomycetota bacterium. The sequence goes on from JALZDD010000566.1 coordinate 3,149, forward strand.
AAAGACCAGCGAGCGGGCCGGGCACGAGTGACGCGCTCGGCCCGCTCGTCAGCAGTCGCCGGTCAGAGGGCCTTGTCGAGCTCGGCGAGCTCCGCCTCGGACTCCGGCGTACCCGGGATCTCGGTGCCCCGGATCGACTTGCCCGCCGTCTCGACGACGAAGAACAGCGCGATCAGGCCGACCACGGATCCGGCGATCATGTAGTACGCCGGCATCAGCACGTCGCCGGTGGCGCCGATCAGGGCGTTGTTGACGTACAGGGCCGTGCCACCGAAGGCGGCGGTGGAGATGTTGTAGCCGATCGCCATACCGCCGTAGCGCACCTGCGAGGGGAACATCGCGGGGAAGGTCGCCGAGATCGTCGCGAGCTGGGCGACGTAGACGATGCCCAGCACGGTGAACCCGAGCACCGCCGGCCAGAAGCCCTGACCGATCAGGAGGAACATCGGGACCGACAGCACGATCAGCCCGATGAACGAGCCGCCCCACATCGGCTTGCGGCCGACCCTGTCCGAGAGCGCTCCGGCGATCGGCAGGAAGACCAGCATCGCGACCTGTCCGAAGATGACCAGCAGGTCGGCGTCGGAGCTGCTGAAGCCGGCTTCCTCCTGCAGGTAGGTCGCCATGTAGGCGAGGAGGGTGTAGTTGGCGATGTTGAGCGCGGCGACCAGGCCGATCAGGGTGAGGATCGGCTTCCAGAACAGCGAGAAGAGATCCTTAAGCGCGGCCCCGGCGCCGCCCTCGACGGCGTCCTGCGTCTCGAGCTCCTGGAAGACCGGCGTCTCCTCGAGCTTGGTCCGGATGTAGAGGCCGACGAGGCCGATCGGGCCACCGATCAGGAACGGGATACGCCAGCCCCACTCGGTCATCGCCGCGTCACCGATGATCGACTCGGTGGTGAAGACGACGGCGATGGCGGCGGTGAAGCCGACGATGGTGCCGAACTCCAGGAAGCTGCCGTAGAACCCGCGCTTCTTGTCGGGTGCGCACTCGGCCATGTACGTCGCAGCGCCGCCGTACTCGCCGCCGGTCGAGAATCCCTGGATCACGCGGAGCAGCACGAGCAGCACCACGGCCCAGATGCCGATCGAGTCGTACGTCGGCAGGCAGCCGACCAGGAAGGTGGCGCCCGCCATCAGGATGATCGTCATCGCCAGGACACGCTGGCGGCCGATGCGGTCGCCGAGCGGGCCCCAGAAGATGCCGCCGAGCGGTCGCAGGATGAACGAGATCGCGAAGGTCAGAGCCGTGCCGGCGAACCCGAACTCCGGGAAGAAGTTGGCGGTGATCTCGGTCGCGACGTAGGCGAAGGCGCCGTAGTCGAACCACTCTGTCGCATTGCCGACCGCTGAGCCGGTTATCGCTCTGCGGAGCTTCGATTTGTCGGGTTGTGCCTCGTCGGAGGGGATGGTTGGGGTTCCTGACATTTCTTCTCACCTATTCGGTGTGATTGATGGCTGGGGACCGCGTTTGACCCGCAGTGTTGACTGTAGGTTTGTCAACAATTTGCGCCACGTTAGCGCTGTCTGTGCGCCCTGGCTAGGGTGCGCCGATGGTGACGCAGGGTGTGGCGGGAGGTTTACATAAAGCCGCGAGGCTACCCGAACAGCGCCCCGAGCCCGGCCAGGGGGCGGGGGCTCCCGGCGAGTCGCAGGCCCTCCCAGACGGTCACCTGGTTGGCCGTCAGCACGGGTTTCCCGAGCTCTTTCTCCAACGTATCGATGCAGGTCAGCGTGTGCAGCGCGGTGTCGGGGACGAGAACGGCCTCGGCCTCGGGAACGTCGACGGCCAGGGCCATCTCCAGGACCGCGTCCGGGCCCAGGCGGCCGGCGTCGACGGCGGTGAAGATCCCGCTGGCATCGAAGGAGACCACGTCGATCCCGCTCGCCGCCAGAAAAGAGCTGAAGTGTCCGGCCAGGTCCTCGGGGTAGGAGGCGGCGACGGCGACCTTCCCCAGTCCGAGCGCCCGGGCCGCCTCGACGAACGCGATCGAGGTCGACGAGGCGGGGACGCCCAGGCGCTCGCTGATCGCGGCCGCCTGGGCCGCGGCGCCGTCCCGGCCGTAGACGAAGCTCCCCGACGTGCACGCCCACATCACCGCATCGGGGGAGTGGACCGCGATCGCGTCGGCGCCCTCGGCGAGCCTGGCCGCGGAGCCGGTGTCGAGGAGCGCCTCGACGGTGTGCTCGTCGCGACCCATGGAGGTGTGGACCAGCGGCAGCCAGATCGCGCCGCCGAGCGCGTTCTCCAGCGCAGGGAAGTCGTCCTCGGCCGCGTAGCCGGGATAGAGCAGCCCGATCACCGGCGGCCGGGTCATGAGGCGTGCCCCCACAGGTGCTCGGCGGTCGGCGGGGTGCGCCCGACCAGCCTGAGCGCGGCCTCCATGGTCGCCCGGTTGGCGGAGATCACCGGCTTCCCGAGCTCTGCCTCGAGCCGGCCGATGATGTCGTACGTCGCCAGGTTCGTGCACGACACGACGAGGGCCTCGGCGGCGTCGGAGTCGGCGGTTCGCACCAGCTCGAGCGTGGTTTCGTAGGGGACCTCCCAGATGTGGTGGCCCAGCCCGAGATCTCCCGTGCTCACCACGGTGATCCCGGCCTCGGCCAGGAAGCTGCCGAACCGGGCGGCGAGTGCGCCGTCGTAGGGGGTGGCGACCGCGACCCGGGAGACGGCGAGGGCGGAGAGCGACTCCAGCACGGCACCGGAGGTGGTGACCGCAGGAGCCCCGCCGGCGCGGCGCATCGCCGCGGCCAGCCGGCGCTCGCCGTGCCGGCCGTGGACGAAACTGCCGGAGGTGCAGGCGTAGACGTAGGCGTGCGGGTCGGCGGCCGACAGGTCGCGTACGGCCTGCTCGACGACCGCGGTCTCGCTGATCTCCGCGGCCATCTCGAGGGTGACCGTGCGGTCGGTGAAGGGCGTCCGGGTGAAGAGCAGGCAGGTGTCGGCCGGGGCCCACCGCCACAGCTCGTGGTCGAGCACCATGTCATGGGGAACGACCACGGCGATGCGTACCGTCGGGAACATCGCACCTCGCTAGGATTGTTGACAATCTGCAAACTGCTCTCCTAGCGTAGTCTGGGATTGTTGCGGAGGTGTGTCGATGCGACGGAGGATTTTTCTTGGAGACGTCCCGGCGCCCCGTGATCACGATCCTCTGTCCGCCCGACGGTGGCAGACCCGCCGGGATGGAGCGCCTCGAGGCGGATGCTGAGCTCGTCTACACCGATGCCGCAGGTCTGGCCGATGCGCTCAGCGGAGCCGAGGCGCTGCTGCTGTGGGACTACTTCTCCGAGGCCGTCCGTGACGCCTGGCCGAGCGCCGACTCACTGCGCTGGCTCCATGTCGCCGCCGCCGGGGTCGACAAACTGCTGTTCCCGGAGCTGGTCGCCTCCGAGGTGGTCGTCACGAACGCCCGCGGAATCTTCGACCGGGCGATGGCGGAGTTCGTGCTCGGCTCGATCCTGGCCGTGGCCAAGGACATCCACGTCAGCCACGACCTGCAGTCGGCCCGGAAGTGGCTTCGCCGCGAGACCCGGCTGATCAGCGCCGAGACCGCGCTGGTGGTCGGCACCGGCGCGATCGGTCGCGAGACGGCCCGGCTGCTGCGCGCGGCCGGGATGGACGTACGCGGCGCCGGCCGCACCGCCCGCAGCGGTGATCCCGACTTCGGCGAGATCGTCGCCAGTTCCGACCTGGCCGCACACGTCGGCTGGGCCGACCACGTCGTCGTCACGGCCCCGCTGACCGACGAGACCCGCGGCCTGATCAGCGAAGACGTGCTCGCGGTGATGAAGCCGGGCAGTCACCTGGTCAACGTCGGGCGCGGGGAGATCGTCGACGAGGGCGCGCTCGTCTCCGCGCTCAGTGACGGCCCGGTCGAGGCGGCGTCCCTGGACGTCTTCGAGGTCGAGCCGCTGCCTGCTGAGAGCCCGTTGTGGACGATGCCGGGGGTGGCGGTCTCGGCACACATGTCCGGCGACTACGAAGGCTGGCGGGAGGCGCTGGCGGACCAGTTCATCGACAACGCCCGGCGCTGGCTGAGCGGCGAGCCGCTCCTGAACGTCGTCGACAAGCAGCGCGGCTTCGTCGTCGCGGAGCAGGGGGAGACGCCATGACCGACCCGATGACCGACCCGATGACCGACCCGAAGAGCGTGTCCGGAGTCGACCTCAGCGCCTTGAGCGCCGCTGAGCTCGTGGCCGGCTATCGCTCGGGCGCATTCACCCCGCTCGACGCGACACGCTCGGTGCTCGACACGATCGAGGAGCGCGATCCCGCGGTGAGCGCGTTCGTCCGGGTCGACCCCGACGGCGCGCTGGCGCAGGCGACCGCGTCCACGGAGAGATGGCGGGCCGGGCAGCCGCTCGGCAGCGCCGACGGCGTACCGACCTCGGTCAAGGACATCCTGTGGACCGCAGGATTGCCGACAATCCGCGGCACCTGGCTCATCGACGAGGCCGGGCCGTGGCCGGAGGACGCACCCGCGGTAGCGCGGCTGCGCGAGGCCGGCGCCGTGATCACCGGGAAGACGACCACGCCCGAGTTCGCCTGGAAGGGCGTCACCGACTCCCTCCGCTACGGCTCCACCGGCAACCCCTGGGACCCGGGCCTGACCTCGGGCGGCTCCAGCGGCGGTGCCGCTGCGGCGGTCGGTCTCGGCATGGGCCCGTGGGCGATCGGCACCGACGGCGGTGGCTCGGTGCGGATCCCGGCGTCCTTCACCGGCACGGTGACGATCAAGCCCACCTACGGACTGGTCCCGCTCTATCCCGCCAGCCCCTTCGGCACCCTCTCGCACGCCGGTCCGATGACCAGGACCGTGACCGACGCGGCGGCGCTGCTCGACGTGATCGCCGGCTTCGACTCCCGCGACTGGTCGGCGATGCCGGCACCGGGAGCCTCCTTCCTGGCGGGCCTGGACGACGGTGTCGAGGGGCTGAGGATCGGGTTCTCGCCCACGCTCGGGTACGTCGAGAACGACCCGGAGGTCGAACGGCTGGTCCGCGCGGCGGCTGCCGTCTTCGAGGCCGAGGGCGCTCAGGTCGAGGAGGTCGACCCCGGATTCTCCGACCCGGTCGAGGCGTTCGACGTGCTCTGGTTCTGCGGCGCGGCGAAGGTGCTCGACGCCTATCCGCCCGGTGCGATCGACAAGATCGACCCGCTGCTGCGCGAGGGCATCGAGACCAAGGGCCGCGGCTCCGCGGCCGACTACCTGGACGCCACCGCGGTCCGGATGGACCTCGGCCGGTTGATGGGGCGGTTCCACGAGACGTACGACCTGCTGATCACCCCGACCATGCCGATCACCGCCTTCGAGCGGGGGCTGCAGGCGCCGAAGGGCTGGCCCTCGCAGTGGTGGCCGAGTTGGACGCCCTACACCTACCCCTTCAACATGACCCAGCAGCCGGCGGCGAGCGTGCCCTGCGGCACCACCGAGGCGGGTCTACCCGTCGGTCTCCAGATCGTCGGTGCCCGTCACGACGACGCCCGGGTGCTGCGAGCGGCGCGGGCCTATGAGCGGGCCAGCGGTGAGCTGTTCGTCCGACCTGTCGACAATCCTCGAGGAGCCCGATGAGCCGCTACATCACCGTCACCCTGGAGCGCCGCGGCGTCTCCTGCCTCGCCCGGCTGCTCGACGAGGAGGCGCCACGCACCGCCGGCGCCGTGTGGGACGCACTGCCGCTGAGCGGACAGGTCTTCCACGGCAAGTACGCCCGCAACGAGATCTACAACCTGGTGCCCGCCTTCGCCGCGAAGGAGCCCGGCAAGGAGAACACGACGGTCACCCCGATCCCGGGCGACCTGTGCTACTTCGCCTTCTCCTCCGACGACCTCGGCAACCCGTCCTACGGCTACCCGGAGGACCGCGGGCCGGGAGGGATGACCGAGATCGTCGACCTCGCCCTCTTCTACGGCCGCAACAACCTGCTCATCAACGGCGACCAGGGATGGGTACCGGGCAACGTCTTCGGCACGATCGTCGACGGCCTCGAGGAGATGGCGCAGGCCTGCCAGGACGTGTGGATGAACGGCGCCACCGACGAGATCCTCACCTTCGCGCGCTCGCACGACGACGCGCAGTAGCGACGGCTGGGAACCAGACGGATCGGGTATCGGTCCGGTGTTCGAGGACACCGTCGATAGGGTTTGGACATGTCGTGGTCGGAGAGCAACACCCATCACTGGGACGACTGGTCGCTGGCCGACCTCGTCGCGGCCAAGCAGGG
>JALZDD010000578.1 GCA_030862715.1 Actinomycetota bacterium
GGCCGTCACCACGTCGATGAAGAAGACCGCGACGATGCCGGTGCTCGCATAGACCGCGGCGGCCACCGCGGGCGCGAACAGCATCATCCCCGACTGGATCGTCTGCTGGGCGCCGTTGACCCGCATCAGGTGCTCGGCCGGGACGATCTGCGGGAGCATGGCGTTGACCGCCGGCCCCTGGATCCCGGCCAGCGCCGAGCGGACCGCCATCGCGACGAAGATCATCCACAGGTCGCCGACGCCGCTCAGCATCAGCAGCGCGAGCCCCAAGGTCGCCACCGCGATCGCCGAGTCGGCCCCGATGATCAACAGCTTGCGCGAGTGCCGGTCGGCCCATACACCGCCGAAGACCGATACCACCGCCTGTGGCAGCATCCCGGCGGCGACGCTCAGGGTCAGCACCGCGGCCGATCCGGTCTCGACGGTGAGGTGCCACATCACCGCGTACCCGACGATCATCGATCCCAACGACGACACTGTCTGGCCGCCGAGGAAGATCAGCAGATTCCGCTTCCATCGATCCGACAGATGAGCCGACATAGCAACCACTCCCGCATCAGGTGGGCCGCCGTGTCGGCCCCTCACCCATGCCACGAACGGCCACGGTCCGTTTCGACAACCCCGTTACGACAGAGCGCGGTTCGGCTACTCCAGTGCCGGGTCGAAGTCGAACGCTGGAAGCCCGTCGAGACTGGCCAGGTTCTTCCGGCGCCGATACTCGGCCGACCCCTCGATTCCCTTGCGCTCGAAGTACGCCGGGAGCAGGTCGCGCTCGCCGACGTACGACATCAGCGGGACGGCGAAGCCACAGGAGTCGGAGACCCGCTCGATGTCCACGACGACGACCGCGCGGGCACCGGGAAGGTCCGTGAAGCGGCCGGCGAGGTCGACGTACTCCTCGTCGTAGCGGGTCACGACCCGGCCACGCCCGTGGAAACGGACGATGTTCGGCGCCCCGTCGAAGGCGCAGAACATCACCGTGATCCTGCCGTTCTCACGCAGGTGCGCGATCGTCTCGCTGCCGCTCCCGGTGCCGTCGAGCCACGCGAAGGTGAGCTCGTCGAGCATCCCGAAGGTGCCCGGGATGCCCCGCGGTGACAGGTTGACGTGACCCTCGTCGGAGAGCGGAGCGGTGGCTACGAAGAAGACGACCTGGCGATCGACGAACTCCCGCAGCCGCCCCTCGACGCGGGCATGAACCTTTCCCACGCCGTTTACTCGGGCACGAGGCGGTAGGCGCCGTCGGAGGCCGAGGTGGCCATCGAGGCGTACGCCCGCAGCGCCGCGGAGACCTTCCGGTCCCGGTTGACCGGGGTGTAGGGCTTGTCCCGCTTCTCCTGGGCCGCGCGACGCTGACCGAGGACGATGTCGTCGACGTCGAGGGAGATCGAGCGGTTCGGGATGTCGATGGAGATCTGGTCGCCGTCCTCGATGAGGGCGATCAGGCCGCCTCCGGCCGCCTCCGGGGAGACGTGGCCGATCGAGAGGCCGCTCGTGCCGCCGGAGAAGCGGCCGTCGGTGATCAGCGCGCACTTCTGGCCCAGACCGCGGCCCTTGAGGAACGAGGTCGGGTAGAGCATCTCCTGCATGCCCGGCCCACCCTTCGGGCCCTCGTAGCGGATCACCACGACGTGGCCGGCCTCGACCTTCTTGGCGAGGATGCCGTCGACCGCGGCGTCCTGGGACTCGAAGACGATCGCGGTGCCGGTGAAGGTCAGGCAGTCGTCGGGAACACCGGCGGTCTTCACGACGCAGCCGTCGGGGGCGATGTTGCCCGACAGGATCGCCAGTCCGCCGTCTTCGGAGTAGGCGTGCTCGAAGTCGCGGATGCAGCCCTCGGCGGCGTCGGTGTCCAGGCTCGCCCAGAGGTTCTCGGTGGAGAACGCCTCGGTCGTACGCACCCCGCCCGGCGCGGCGAGGAAGAGGTCGAGCGCCTCCTGACTGGGGGTCTCGGCGCGGATGTCCCAGTTGTCGAGCCACTCGTCGATGGTGTCGGAATGGATGGTGTGGACGTCCTCGTTGAGCGCGCCACCACGGCGCAGCTCACCGAGCAGGGCGGGGATGCCGCCGGCGCGGTGGACGTCCTCCATGTGGTACTTCGGGCTGTTGGGGGCGACCTTGCTCAGGCACGGCACCCGACGCGAGATCGCGTCGATGTCGTGCACGTTGAAGTCGAGCTCGGCCTCACGCGCGGCCGCCAGCAGGTGCAGCACGGTGTTGGTCGAGCCGCCCATCGCGACGTCGAGGGCGACCGCGTTCTCGAAGGCGCTGCGGTTGGCGATGTTCCGCGGCAGAACGGACTCGTCGCCCTCCTCGTAGTAGCGGCGGCACAGCTCGACGACCGTACGTCCCGCCTCCTCGAAGAGCGCGCGGCGCTTGGCGTGGGTGGCCAGGGTCGACCCGTTGCCGGGGAGGCTGAGGCCGATGGCCTCGGTGAGGCAGTTCATCGAGTTGGCGGTGAACATGCCGCTACAGGAGCCGCAGGTCGGACACGCGGAGCGCTCGACGGTGTCGAGCAGCTCGTCGCTGACCGCCTCGTTTACCGAGAGCACCATCGCGTCGACCAGGTCGAGCTTGTCGTGGACCAGGCCCTCGACGGCGACCGTCTTGCCGGCCTCCATCGGACCGCCGGAGACGAAGACCACCGGGATGTTGAGGCGCAGGCTGGCCAGCAGCATGCCGGGGGTGATCTTGTCGCAGTTGGAGATGCACACGATCGCGTCGGCGCGGTGCGCCTCGACCATGTACTCCACCGCGTCCGCGATCAGCTCACGGCTCGGCAGCGAGTAGAGCATCCCGGCGTGGCCCATCGCGATGCCGTCGTCGACGGCGATCGTGTTGAACTCCTTGGCTACTCCGCCGGACTCCTGAATCTTCTCGGCGACGATCTTGCCGAGGTCACGGAGGTGGACATGGCCGGGCACGAACTCGGTGAACGAGTTGGCGATCGCGATGATCGGCTTGCCGAAGTCGTCATCAGTCATGCCGGTCGCGCGCCAGAGCGCGCGGGCACCCGCCATGTTGCGGCCCGAGGTCGAGGTTGCGGAGCGAAGAGTGGGCATACCAGAAGGCTAAACCTGTTCGCACAGGTCTTCTGACACACGCCACGCGATGGACTGTCGGCCCCGGACGGGGCTCAGACCTTCGCAGCCCTGACCACCATCACGTCGGGAATGTCGCGGAGGATCTCGCGCCAGGTCTCGCCGGCGTCGGCGGAGGCCCAGACCGAGCCGTTGCGCGCACCGAAGTAGACACCGGCGGTCTCGTGGTCGTCGGCGCACATCGCGTCGCGCATGACGCCCACGTAGAAGTGGTCCGGCAGGCCCTTGTCGAGCGCCTCCCAGTGGTCCCCGGCGTCGCGCGAGCGCCACACGATCGGCTTGGCCTCCGGCGGGTAGCGGGACTCGCCTGCTCCGATCGGGAAGGTGTAGATCGTGTCGGGCTCCTTCGGGTGGACGACCATCGCGAAGCCGAAGTCGGTGGGCAGGCCGTCGGCGATCGACTTCCAGGAGCCCCCTTCGTCGTCGGAACGGTAGACGCCGCCGTGGTTCTGCAGGTAGAGCCGCTCGGGGCGGGCGGAGTGGCGGGCGACCTTGTGGACGCACTGGCCGAACTCGGGATACTGCTGGCCCTCGGGCAGGAAGACCGCGATGATGCCGTTGTTGCGCGCCTCCCAGGTCTCCCCGCCGTCGCGGGTCTGGTAGACGCCGCCGGTCGAGATCGCCGCGGTCACCGAGTCCGGGTCGGTGGGGTGCGGCAGGATCGTGTGGAACGCCTGTCCGCCGAAGCCCTCGCTCCACTCGGTGCGGTGCGGGTGGTCCCACAGCCCGCGCACCAGCGAGAAGCTGGCTCCGCCGTCGGTCGACCGGAAGATCGCGCCTGGCTCGACACCGGCCCAGATCGTGCCCTCCGGCAGCCCCGGCTGGAGCTGCCAGATCCGGGCCAGGCTCGCGTCGACGTCCTCGGGGAACGACATCGAGGTCTCGGTCCAGGTCTCGCCGCCGTCGGCCGATGTGCGCACCAGCGCACCCAGCCACAGCGAGGAGCATCCGGCGAGGATTCGCCCGGTCCCGGGCTCGATCATGGCGGAGTAGATCTCCTCCATGTCATGGTGCGGACCGGTGAAGTCCCAGTCCTGCCGGGCGTCGTCAGAGCGCCCTATCCACAGACCCTTACGGGTCCCGACAAGCAGCTGCGTACCCATACCTTCCAGCATCCACCCGGTCGCCGTCTGTGGCCAGGAGATTTCGACGAAAGAACGCCGAGGGAAAACATCGGGCGTCGGCCACACCGGCGGGGGGCGGATTCTTCGGCCTGGGCCACCCAGCCCCTAGCCTGAAGTCATGACCAGACCTGTTGCCTGGGAGACGTTCACCGCGATCCTCTTCGACCTGGACGGCGTGATCACGCCGACTGCTGTCGTGCACATGCGTGCGTGGGAGGAGATGTTCAACGCCTACCTGCAGGAGAAGACCCCGGGGGCGCCGGCCTACACCGACCAGGACTACTTCGCGTACGTCGACGGCAAGCCGCGTTACGACGGCGTCCGTGACTTTCTCGCCTCCCGTGACATCCGGCTTCCCGAGGGCACCCCGAACGACGCGCCGGAGCTCGAGACCGTCTGCGGTCTCGGCAACCGGAAGAACAACGCCTTCAACATGGTGCTCGAGCGCGACGGCGTCGAGGCCTACCCCGGCTCCGTGCGGTTCCTGGACTATCTGACCACCCTCGACGTCCGGCTCGGCGTCGTGTCCTCGTCGGTCAACGCTCCGACCGTGCTGAAGGCGGCGGGGCTGCTGGACCGGTTCGAGACGGTCGTGTCGGGAGCCGTCGCAGATGAGCAGGGCCTGCCCGGCAAGCCTGCACCGGACACGTTTGTCTACGCCGGTAAGGTCCTCGGAGCCACCCCGAGCGAAGCCGTCGTCCTCGAGGACGCCGTCTCCGGGGTGCGCGCCGGCAAGGCAGGAGATTTCGCGCTCGTCGTCGGGGTGGATCGTGGCGCCGGCCACGACACTCTCACGGCCGCCGGCGCCAATCTCGTCGTATCCGACCTTGCTGAACTTGTCCCTGACTGGCACAGTCCAGACCCTGCTCGAGGAGCACAGCAGTGAAGACCAACGTCGGCCCCAACCCCCTGGACCGGGCCCGTTACCCCATCGACCCGTGGCGGCTGGTGGAGACCAACTACTCCCCCGACGACCTCGGCCTGACCGAGACGATCTTCAGCGTCGCCAACGGCTATCTCGGCATGCGCGGCACCCCCGAGGAGGGGCGCCCGACCTACGCGCACGGCACCTTCATCAACGGGTTCCACGAGACCTGGCCGATCCGCCATGCCGAGAACGCCTACGGCTTCGCCAAGACCGGCCAGACCATCGTCAACGCCCCCGACTCCAAGATCATGAAGATCTACGTCGACGACGAGCCGCTGACCTTCGGCACCTCCGACCTGGAGGAGTACGAGCGCGTGCTCGACTTCCGGGAGGGTGTGTTGCGGCGGCACCTGGTGTGGCGTACGCCCTCGGGCAAGCGGGTCGCGATCAAGTCGACCCGGATGGTGTCGATGACGCAGCGTCACCTCTCGATCCAGACCCTGGAGATCACGATGCTGAGCGGCGCGGCGCCGATCGTGGTCTCGTCCCAGCTGCTCAACCGGCAGGATGGCAAGGACGAGTACCACGTGCCGTCGGCGGCTCTGGGCGAGGGCATGGACCCGCGCAAGGCCTCCGCCTTCGACACCCGCGTCCTGCTCCCGCAGATGTCGGTCGCTGACGAGGAGCAGATGACCCTCGGCTACCGGTGCGCCAATTCGGGGATGACGATCGCGGTCAGCGCCGCCCACCAGATCGACACGCCGGACCCGGTCGAGACCGTCGTCCGTGCCGAGGAAGACCTGGCCAAGACGGTCTTCCGGGTCGACGCGACTGAGGGCAGCACGCTGCGGCTGCAGAAGACCGTGGCGTACCACACCTCCCGCGGGGTGCCGGTGCGCGAGCTGGCCGACCGCTGCGGACGTACGCTCGACCGGGCGATCCGCCTGGGCGTCGGCCACTTCGAGCGCGACCAGCGCGACTGGTACGAGGACTTCTGGTCGGCCGCCGACGTGGAGATCTCCGCCGCCAAGGACGACGACACCGAGGACATCGCCGCGGCCCAGCAGGCGATCCGGTTCAACCTGTTCTCGCTGGCCCAGGCGACCGCCCGCACCGACGGGCTCGGCGTCCCCGCGAAGGGGGTCACCGGCTCCGGCTACGAGGGGCACTACTTCTGGGACACGGAGTGCTACGTCGTACCGTTCCTCTGCTACACCCAGCCCGAGGTCGCCCGCAACGTGATGCACGCCCGCTCGGTGATGCTTCCCGCGGCCCGGCAGCGGGCGCTGGAGATGGCCGCGAAGGGTGCGCTGTTCGCCTGGCGCACCATCAACGGGCAGGAGGCCTCGGCCTACTACGCGGCCGGCACCGCGCAGGTGCACATCGATGCCGACATCGCCTTCGCGCTGATGAAGTACGTCTACGCGACCGGTGACATCGGCTATCTCATCCGCGAGGGTGTCGACATCCTTGTCGAGACCTCACGGATGTGGGCCGATCTCGGCTTCTGGCGCCACAACGGCGAGCCGTCCTTCCACATCCACGGGGTGACCGGGCCGGACGAGTACACGACGGTGGTCAACAACAACCTGTTCACCAACGTGATGGCCCGCTACAACCTGGAGAAGGCCGTCGAGACCATCGAGATGCTCCGGGCGGACTATCCGCGCGAGTATGCGCAGGTCATGGGCCGGCTCGACATCTCCCCCGACGAGGTCGAGGAGTGGGGTCGCTGCGCCGCCGCCATGCACATCCCCTTCGAGGAGGGGCTCGGCATCCACCCGCAGGACGACAACTTCCTCGACCGCGAGGTGTGGGACCTGCCCAACACCCCCGATGACGTACGTCCCCTGCTGCTGCACTACCACCCGCTGGTGATCTACCGGTTCCAGGTGCTCAAGCAGACCGACGTGGTGCTCGCCCTCTTCCAGCAGGGCAACCGATTCACCCCGCAGGAGAAGCGGGCCGACTTCGAGTACTACGACCCGATCACCACCGGCGACTCGACGCTGTCGGCTGTCGTGCAGTCGATCGTGGCGGCCGAGGTGGGCTACCAGGACGACGCGCTGCGCTACTTCTACGACGCGCTCTACGTCGACCTCCACAACATGCACGGCAACACCGTGGACGGGATGCACATCGCCTCCACCGGGGGCGTGTGGGGCGGGCTCGCGTTCGGCTTCGGCGGAATGCGCGACTACGACGGCAAGCTCTCCTTCGACCCGCGCCTTCCCGTCCAGTGGGGCTCGCTGATCTTCCGGGTCCAGTGGCACTCGACCCGGATGCAGGTCGCGCTGACCAGGGACCAGATCGTGTTCACCGTCGTGGACACCCCGGGTGAGGAGTTCGACATCCCGATCAGCGTCCGTGGGGAGGAGTTCGTGGTCTCGAAGGGATCGCCGGTCATCGTGCCGCTCGCCGACCAGGGGCCGCGGATCGGCACCCACATCGACGAGGAGCCGCACGGCGGCATCCGCCCCGACGGATCGCGGATCACCGCCACCGTGCCCCCGCCGATCCCGCCGGAGCTCTACGAGCAGGATCATGTCGAGCACGCGATTCTCCCCCAGGAGTCGCGGCGCGGGTCGGAGCGGCTCGCGGAGGAGGCCAACAAGGCCATCAACCTGTCCAACATCTCGCAGACGGACTCGGCGCAGTAGCGGTCTTTACGTGGTCCTAGACTGACCGGGTGGTCACACGCTTCTCAACCGGTAGAGCTTCCTCTCTCCGGACGAGGCTGGCCCACCCGGTCGTTCTGGTTCTGATCGGGATCGCGTCGGTGCAGGTGGGTGCGACCTTCGCGAAGTCGCTCTTCGACGAGGTCACCCCGACAGCCATGGTGTGGCTGCGGCTGTCGCTGTCGGCGCTGATCCTGCTGGCGATCACCCGGCCCCGGGTCCGCGGCCTCTCCCGCCGCGACTGGCTGGTCGTGGTCGCCTTCGGGGCCTCGCTCGGGCTGATGAACTGGGCCATCTACCAGGCATTCGCCCGGCTCCCGATCGGGATCGCGGTCACCATTGAATTCATTGGTCCGCTCACGATCGCGCTGGTCACCTCTCGGCGGGCCCGCGACCTGGTCTGGGTCGCGCTGGCGGCCGCCGGGGTCGTGCTGCTCGGTCTCGAGCCCGGGCGGATCTCGATCGCAGGGGTGCTCTTCGCGCTGCTCGCAGGGGCCTGCTGGGCTGCGTACATCGTGCTGTCGAAGGCGACCGGAGCCCGGTGGGAGGGGCTCGACGGGCTCGCGCTGGCCTCCACCGTCGCAGCGGTGGCGCTGACGCCTGCGGCGATGGCGTACGCCGACGGGCTGGGCTCTCCGCACGTGTGGCTGGTCGGGCTGATGGTGGGCCTGATGTCGTCGGTGATCCCCTACTCCCTCGATCTCGTCGCCCTGCGTTCGATCAAGTCGGGGCTCTACGCGATCCTGATGTCGCTGGAGCCGGCCGCCGGCGCTCTGGCCGCGATCCTGATCCTCCACGAGGG
>JALZDD010000634.1 GCA_030862715.1 Actinomycetota bacterium
GACTACGAGCCGGCGTTCCTCGACGAGCTGACCTCCGGCGGCGAGGTGCTCTGGGCCGGCCACGGCACCCTGCCCGGCACCGACGGCTGGGTCTCGCTGCACCCGGCCGACACCGCGGAGCTGACCCTGCCGCCGCCCGCTGAGATGTCGCCGGGACCGCTCGCCGAGCGTCTCCTCGAGGCCCTGGAGCCCGGCGGCGCCTGGTTCTTCCACCAGCTCGCCCGGACGGTGGCCGCCGGCAGCGAGGAGACCCCGAGCGACGCCGACCTGAGCGCGGCGCTGTGGGAGCTGGTCTGGTCGGGGCGGGTCAGCAACGACACCCTGCTGCCGTTGCGGGCGCTGACCCGTTCCGGCACGCCGTCGCACCGCTCCCGGCGGCCACCGCCGCGCGCTCGTGGCGGCCGCTACACCGGCAATGCGCGGATGCCTGCGCGGGCCGGTCTCCCGGAGACGGCCGGACGCTGGACGATCCTGCCCGAGCCCGATCCCGACCCGACCAAGCGCGCCCACGCGGCGGCCGAGCGACTCCTGGACCGCCACGGTGTGGTCACCCGCGGCGCGGTCCAGTCCGAGCGCACCCCCGGAGGGTTCGCCGCCGTCTACAAGGTGCTCAGCGCCTTCGAGGAGTCCGGAAGAGCCAGACGGGGCTACTTCGTCGAGGGCCTGGGCGCGGCCCAGTTCGGCACCGCGGGCTCGGTCGATCGGCTGCGTACGTTCTCCCGGGTCGAGCCCGCCGACAAGCCGGTCGCCCTAGCGCTTGCCGCGACCGACCCCGCGAACCCCTATGGGGCGGCACTCCCCTGGCCGGTTGCGGAGGAAGGCCACCGGCCCGGCCGCAAGGCGGGCGCGATCGTGGTGCTGGTCGACGGCGAGCTGGCGATGTACGTCGAGCGTGGCGGCCGCACCCTGCTGACCTGGTCGGAGGACCCCAACCTTCTCGAGCCCGGCGCCGAGGCGCTCGCCGACGCCGTCCGGCGAGGCGCGCTGGGACGGCTCACGGTCGAGAAGGCCGACGGCGCCCCGCTGCTCGGCTCCGGCGATACCCCGCTGCGCCAGGCACTTCAGTACGCCGGCTTCATCGCCACCCCGCGCGGCCTGCGCCTGACCTCGCCGAGCAGGTGAGGCCGTGCCCGAGGGTGACGCGGTGCTCCGGACCGCCCGCAGGCTCGACAAGGGGCTGGCGGGCCAGGTGCTCACGCGTACGGACTTCCGGGTGCCGCAGCTGGCCACGGCGGACCTGTCCGGCGGCACCGTCCACGAGACGGTGGCCCGCGGCAAGCACCTGCAGACCCGGATCGACCACCGCACCGGCGAGTGGACGCTGCACACCCACCTGAAGATGGAGGGATCCTGGCGCGTCTTCGAGGCGGGCCGGCGCTGGCCGAAGCCCGGCTTCCAGGCGCGGGTGGTGCTCCGCACCCAGGAGACCGAGGCGGTCGGCTTCCTCCTCGGCATCGTCGAGCTCGTCCCCCGCGACCAGGAGGAGCGACTGGTCGCCCACCTCGGCCCGGACATTCTCGCCGACGACTGGGACCCCGACACGGCCATCGAACGCCTCGGCCGGCAACCCGAGCGGCCACTCTTCGACGCTCTGCGCGACCAGACCAACCTGGCGGGGATCGGCACCATCTACGCCGCCGAGACCTGCTTCATCGCCGGGATCAACCCGCTGCGTACGGTCGCCGAGGCCGGCGACCGACTCCCCCGCATCCTCCAGCGCACCCGCGACCTGATGCAGGCCGACTGGTCACTCTCCCGGCAGATGTGGGTCTATGGCCGCCGGGCGTGCCGACGCTGCGGCGGCACCGTGACCGTCGCCAGGGTCGGCCCGCCGGGCAAGGAGCGCCCGGCCTACTACTGCGCGAACTGCCAGGTCTAACGCCTAGCACCCGTGCAGCAGCCGGAGCCGGATCTGGGCGATCCGGACCCGCGTGTCACGCATGTGGCGGGCGACGTGAGCCCGCTCGCCGGGAGCGACCGAGGTGAACTCGTCGCGAAGGATGTTCAGGGTCTCCTCCAGCCCGAAGAGCTCGGCCTCGAGCAGGTCGGGAGAATGCGCGTCGCCCTCGACACACGGTGAGGGCACCGTCAGGTCTGGAAGCTCGTTGTCGACTGCCATGCTCATCGCACCATCTCCCCATGAATGCGCGGGCCCGTGGTGGGCTCACATCGGCAAGGAGACGGAAGGGTCAGCTTTGAGACACGGGGGACGAGAACTCCCCCAGATTGGGGAGAGAATCAGGCTGCCGCAGCGTCGGCCGCGGCGCGGACCGGCATCCGGAGGATGGTGGCCTCTTCGACGGCGACCGCGTGGGAAACGTCGCGAAGGACGTCGGAGAGAGCGACGTCGAGGGCGCTGCAGAGCGAGGCGAGGAGCTCGGAGGAGGCTTCCTTCTGGCCACGCTCGACCTCGGAGATGTAGCCGAGGCTGACTCGCGCCTGCGCGGAGACCTCGCGCAGGGTCATCCCACGCTCCAGCCGCTGGGCACGAAGCACCTCGCCGAGAAGTCGACGGAAGAGCACCATTGCGGTCAGCCTCCTACAGTTCACAAGTCACCGACATCTGGGTGACGTCTGGCTCCAACGCTACCTGACCCCTCGATGTTCCCGCCGAAGTAGTCCGAGTAGTTCATCAACAGCGAACAAACACGTATCACGCTGGATCTCCATGCGCGAGCCCGACAGTCCGAGAAGCGTCGTTGTTTCACCGTGCGGACCGGAAAGGCCCACATAGACCGTCCCGACGGGCTTTCCCTCCTGCTCCTCGGGCCC
>JALZDD010000642.1 GCA_030862715.1 Actinomycetota bacterium
GGAACTCCGGGCGCGGGGTGCCGGGGTGGTCGGGGTAGCCGTACTTGTCGTCGGCGATGTTGGTGCCGCGTACGTCCTGGGTGGTGGCGGTGGCGTGGTACCACGCCCGCGGCTTGGTCTCCGGGAATCCACCGGAGGTGTCGCACCCGTGCTTGTGGCTGGCCTGGTAGACGGTCTCGGCGGTCGGCCAGACGGCGTAGGTGTCACCGTGGCAGTCCTCGAGCCAGGTCAGCTTGCCGGTGGCCCAGTCGGCCTTGAAGGATCCCTCGGAGTTGCCGCCGCTGCCGTAGTCGTAGCCGGTGCCGTAGAAGCTGGTGCCGTCGGACTCGAGCGACAAGATCGCCGCCTCCGCGCCGCCGTTGCGGATCTCGGAGTTCACCGGCAACGCCAGCGACTTGCCCGAGGAGACCTCGATCCGGGCCAGGCCGTAGCCCGGGTTGGAGGAGCCGTTGACGCTGGTGAAGGCGCCGCCGATGACGATCTTGGTGCCGTCGGAGGAGGCCACGATGTCGTTGACGTTGCCGCCGGCGAGCTTCGGGTTCATCGGCAGCAGGCCGGTGCCGGTGTCGCCGGGCTTGACGGCGGCCACCTTCGTACGCGCCGTCTTGTCGGCAGACGTGAAGACGCCGCCGTAGAAGACCGCGCTGGACGTGGCCGCGACCGCGTTGGTGGTCGAGTTGAAGATCGGCCGGAAGCCGGTGGCCTTCCCTGTCGCGAGGTCGATCGCCGCGGCCCGGTAGCGGTTGACGCCGTCGACCTGGGTGAAGCCGCCCGCGACGTAGAGCAGCTTCTTGTCGGGGGAGAGCGCCATGTCCTTGACCTGGCCGTTGAACTTCGGCGCGAAGGTGGTGACCAGCTTCCCGGTCGAGAGCCGGTAGGCCAGCATGTTGGACCGGGCGGTCTCGCTGGTGCCGGCTGCGGCGCCCGCCGGGCGCGCCGAGGTGAAGTTGCCGCCGACGTAGACGATGTCGCCGACGATCACCTGCTTCCAGGCGACGCCGTTGATCTGCACTGTGGGAAGTACGTCGGCAGCGACCGTCTTCGGCAGGTCGGGATCGGTCGGCGCGGTGTCCGCCGATGCGGAGGTCGCCAAGGTCAGGCTCGTTGCCGCGAGCAACAGAACAGCCAGGATCGGCTTCATCACATCTCTCATCGTGGGGGGATGGTTATCGCTGGGGACGGCCCTTGAAGACCACCACGTCGGCGCCGTTGCCCAGATCGAGCTCGACGCGTACGGGGCGGGCTTCCTCGGGGATCTGGAAGACGTAGACACCCTTGGCAGACTCGCCGTCCGCGACCGAGGCCGGGAACGGCACCTCGCCATCGGAGGCGACACTGACCGCCGGGGTGCGCTCAGGCCCGTAGTAGGCGTTGACCACACCGAGCGCCAGGTCGAGCTTCTTCCCGGTCTGGTTCTTCACCTTCACGGTGATCGCGAGCGCCGGACCGCCGATCTCGCCGGGCAGGCTCGCCGTGGCCTGGACCGAGTCGATCCTGGCCAGCCGCGCCGTCACGCCGGGGGCCGAGGTCGCCTCGGCCTTCAGGCCGACGGCGCGGTTGTCGCCCGACGGCTTCCCCGGCTCCGACTCCTCCGACTCGGAGGACTCGGACTCCTTCTCCGACGGGGTCGCCGTCGAGGAGGGCGCAGCGGCCACGGTCGAGTCCGACCCGGCGTTGGCCGGGCCGGACGGGTGACGGACGATGAGCACCACCGCGACGCTCACGAGGACGACGGCGGCCACGGCTGCCGCGACGTACATCCTCGAGCGCGGGACTTGACTGAGCATGGGGGATCTTCCGCGGGCGGGTCGGACAAAGACATCGATTCAAAGACGTTGGATTTAAGCCCACGCCGGACGCCCATGGGGGGATCCTGACGCCTACTCCCCAAGATCGGGTAAGCGCCTCAGGGCTCGATCACCCTCAGATCGTCGTAGCCGACCAGGACCGGCGTGGTGCCGATCGTCGAGGCACCGAAACTGCGCAGCATCACTCCACCGGAGACCTGGTTGGCGAGCGTCGAGTCGGAGAGCTCGTACGTCCAGCCCGACGGCTCCGCGGAGCCGGCCGGCCACACCTTGGTGCGCACGGTCGCCGGTGCGGTGCCGGTGATCTGGAGGCGTACCTTCAGCCGATCGCCGGGCGCGACACTCAGGCCCGGGACGACGTTGGCGCCGACGACCGGGGTACCGCTACGTACGAGATGGACGCCGACGGTGCCGTCGGGGTTGAACCGGAGCCGCGAGGCGTAGTGGTTGGTGCCGGAGACGCGGGCGCCGAGGATCGACCAGACGTAGCCCGCATCCGGGAGGCGGGAGGCTCCGACGGTCACGGTGGCGTCGACGTCACCGGCCGAGACCTCCTCGAGCCGGGACTCGGTGGTCCCACCGGGAGTGACGGAGTGCCAACCGCGGCCCTCGGAGACCGAGAAGTTGCCGGCGGTGCCGGTGCGCGCCCAGGTGCCGCCGGTCCCGGCCGTGCCCCAGCCGCTCGCCTCGGCACGCTCGAAGGTGTCCTCGGCCACGATGCCCTCGGCCGGAGGGGCAGGTTCGCCGGCCACGTCGACGGTGACCCACTCGGTGGGCGAGTGGTTGCCGAAGGCGTCCTCGGCGACGACGCGGTAGCGCTGGGTGGAGCCCGGCGGCGCCTCGGTGTCGAGGAAGCTCTGCGTGGTCTGCTTCCAGAACGCGGCGGTGACGGGCTTGGTGTGGATCGCGGCGACATCGGTCGAGCCGCGGTAGACCTTGTAGGTCACGGTCGCGTTGTCCTTGTCGGCGTTGCCGGGCCAGGTCAGCCGGACCTGGCCGTCGGCCGGCGAGGTCGCGGTGAGCCCGAACTCGGCGCCGGAGAGGGCCGGGCCGACGTCGTTGGGGGCGATCGTGTCGACCGCGAACCTCACGAGGCCCTGCTGGGCGACGCCGTTGACCTGGAGGAACTCGCCGCCGTAGACGACGTAGTCAGCGTTGGCCGTCACCGTCCAGGGCGCCTGGTTGGCACCGGTGAAGGTGCCGGGAGTCCACTTCGGGTACCACTCCAGGAACTCCGGGCGCGGGGTGCCGGGGTGGTCGGGGTAGCCGTAGATGTCGCGGGTGTTGGTGCCGCGTACGTCCTGGGTGACCGCCGTCGAGTGCTGGAAGCTGCGCGGGCTGGTCTCCGGGAAGCCGCCGGAGTTGCCGCAGTAGTGCTTGTGGCTGGCCTGGTAGACCACGTCCGCCGTCGGCCAGATCGAGTAGGTGTCGCCGTGGCAGTCCTCGAGCCAGGTCAGGCTGCCGGTTGCCCAGTCGGCCTTGAAGGAGCCCTCGACGTTGCCGCCGCTGCCGTAGTGGTAGCCGGTGCCGTAGAAGTTGGTGCCGTCGCTCTCCAGGGAGAGGACCGCAGAGTTGGAGCCACCGTTGCGGACCTCCGAGTTGACCGGCAGCGCCATCGAGGCGCCGGTCGCGACCTTGATCCGAGCCAGGCCGTAGCCCGGGTTGGAGGAGCCGTTGACCCGGGTGAAGTTGCCGGCGATCACGATGTCGGCGCCGTCGGGCGAGACCACGATGTCCTGCAGCGATCCGTTGGAGACGGTCGGGTTCATCGGGAGCAGCTGGGTGCCGGTGTCGGTGGGCTTGACCGCCGCCACCTTCGTACGCGCGGTGTTGTCGGCGGAGGTGAACGCGCCGCCGTAGAACACGGCGTCGGCGGTCGCGGCGACGGCGTTGGTGGCGGAGTTGAAGATCGGGCGGAAGCTGGTCAGCGCCCCGGTGGCCAGGTTGATCGCCGCGCCGCGGTAGCGGTTCACCCCGTTGACCTGGGTGAAGCTGCCGGCGAGGTAAAGAAGCGTCTTGTCGGGCGAGAGTGCCATGTCCTTGACCTGGCCGTTGAAGCTCGGCGCGAAGTCGGGGATCAGCTCGCCGGTCGAGAGCCGGTAGGCCAGCATGTTGGACCGCGGCGTCTCATCGGTGCCCGCTGCGGTGCCCGCCGGACGGGCCGAGCTGAAGTTGCCACCGACATAGACGGTGTCGCCGACGATCACCTGCTTCCAGGCGACCCCGTTGATCTGCACCGTCGGGAGTACGTCGGCCGAGACCGTCTCCGGCAGCTCCGGGTCGATCGGAGCCGTGTCCGCCGTCGCCCCTCCCGACATGACCAGGCTGCTCACCCCGAGAACAGCTGCGACTGCCCCCGCCGCCAGCAGACGCCATTCGTGAATCCGCGTCATCATCCATCCCTGCACAAGGCGGCCACCTCGGCCGCGACACGGCAGTGTCGCGGACATCCACGCTCATTCGCCCGTCAATCGCGCTTCCGATCCCCTGAATCGGGTATGTGTGAGGACGCGAGCATCCAACGCTCGCAAACTGCGTGGTTCAGGGGGCAGACTCCCACACCATCAGTTGGATGCAGAGTCCACAGGAAGGCGTACGTCTCTTGGCTGTCCCGTCCCGGGTCCTTCTCCTCGGTATCTCCACGGT
>JALZDD010000649.1 GCA_030862715.1 Actinomycetota bacterium
TGGCCCGAGAGATCACCACCGTTGTGGAGGACCTGCACTATCTGGAATGCCCGCGGTGGCACCAGGACCGGATCTGGTTCGTGGACTTCTACTCCCACAAGGTCTACTCGGCTCGGGAGGACGGGTCCGATCTCCGGGTCGAGGCGGAGGTTCCGGGGCAGCCGTCGGGCCTGGGCTGGCTCCCCGACGGGCACCTTCTGGTCGTCTCGATGCGCGACCGACGGATCCTGCGTCGTGAGTCGGACGGTTCGCTGGTGACCCATGCCGACCTCAGCGGCCATGTCAGCCACCACCTCAACGACATGGTGGTGGACGAGCAGGGCAGGGCGTACGTCGGGAACTTCGGCTTCGACATCATGGGCGGCGCCGACGTGGCGCCGACCGTGTTGCTGCGGGTCGACCCGGACGGGACGGTGACCGAGGTCGCCGACGACATGTGGTTCCCCAACGGCAGCGTGATCACCGACGACGGCACGCTCATCGTCGACGAGACCTGCGGCAACCGGATCAGCGCCTTCGACATCGCCGAGGATGGGTCTCTGAGCAACCGACGTACGTGGGCGAAGTTCGGCGAGCTCAGCACGCACACCTCGTTCGCGGAGGCGATGGGCGATGCCGTGCTCGCGCCCGACGGCTGCTGCCTGGACGCCGAGGGCGCCGTGTGGACCGCCGACGCGGTCTTCGGCCGGGTGGTCAGGGTCGCCGAGGGTGGCGAGATCCTCGAGCAGATCGAGCCGGGCGGCGGCGTCTTCGCGTGCATGCTGGGCGGCAGCGACGGGAAGACGCTGTACGTCTGCGCCGCGCCCGACTTCTTCGAGGAGCCGCGCAAGGCCAACACCGAGGCACGGCTGCTGGCCATCCGGGTCGACGTGCCGCGGGCGGGTCGCCCCTAGTCCTGGACGTCCGGCGGCGGACCGTCCAGGCGGCCGGCGCGGCTGCGGATCGGCACCGCGACGTGGAGCGCGTTGCTCTCGAGCGTGAAGTCGGTCGGCGTCTCGGTGAGGATCTCCCCGTCGAGGTTGACCGGCATCGCCTCGTCGGTGGTGATCCGCACCGCGGAGGTGGTCACGTGGTGCACCTGATCGTGCTCGATGAAGTGGCCGCTCTTGAGCAGCCGCGCGATCGAGACGTGGTCCCGCATCCGGCCCCGGACGATGGCGTAGACGTCGAGGAGGTCGTCGTCCACCGAGGCCGTGGGCGAGACGGTGTTGCCGCCGCCGTAGTGGCGGCCGTTGCCGACCGCGACCTGGAGCAGGTCGTCGAGCTCCATCGTGTCGTGGTCGCCCTCTGGGAACTCCAGCCGGGCGGTGAACGGCTTGTGGTGACGGTAGGCCTGCAGCGTCGCGACGGGGTAGGCCCCTGGCCCGATGAGCTTCTTCAGGCGCGGGTTCAGGGCCTCTGTCACCGCGACGGAGAGACCGAAGGAGGCGACGTTGAGGTAGGCGTGGCCGTTGGCCCGGCCGATGTCGACGTTGATGATCTTCCCCTCGAGCATCTGCCGGACCGCGGTCTCCGGGTCCTGGTCCAGCTCGAGCGTGCGGGCGAAGTCGTTGGCGGTGCCGAGCGGCAGCACGCCGAGCACGACGTCGCTGCCGGCGATCCGGGCCGCGGCGGCACCCACCGAGCCGTCGCCGCCGCCGATGACGAGCAGGTCGGGCTTGTCGGCGGCGATCTTGTCGAGCGTGGCCTCCAACTCCTCCCCCGAGTGGACTGCGTAGGCGTGCACATCCTCGATCCCCGCCGACCGCAGCATCTCTTCCGAAGACGCCAGCGCGTCCTGACCCCGGCGCGAGCCGGCGTTGACGACGAGGGCGACCTTCACGGAGTCGCGCGACAACAGCGATTGCATATCCACGCTCAGGAGCGTACGCACTCCACCTGAGTGCGCGCTGGCGCGTTCCTGTGCGTGGTCTGTGGCGCAGGCTATCGGCCGACGACTCCGGGCGTGAGGACCTCGGCGAAGACCCCGAACGCCGGCTCGCCGGCCCGGTTGAGCGGGCGGTGCGAGGCGAGCGTCTTGAGCAGGCGTACGTCCCGCTCCCCCGTCTCCGGATGGCTGTCGATCACGGCACAGCGTGGGATCGGCACGCCGATCCGGAGCGTCGCCCCACCGACCCGGATCTCCCGGCCGAGCCAGTTGTCTTCGGTGTAGGGCTCGTCGGCCTCGACCACCAGGTTCGGCCGGAACCGCGCCGCGTCCAAGTCGTCCTGACCGACCTGCCGGGCAAGGTCGCGCAGCGACGCCGTGGTCACCACGGACACCGCGCCGGCGAAGACGACGTCACCGCGACGGGCTCTGACCAGCCGCACCGGCCGGTCGAGCCACCTCGAGAACAGCGCCGCGTGCGGTCCGCCGAGCAGCTCCAGCTCGACCTCGCGGCCCCAGTAGTCGCAGGTGAGCCACTCGCCCGTCCCGACCGGCTCCACCGAGGCGCTCTCCCCCTCGGGCAGCTCGACCTCGAGCCGGTCGCCGGCCAGCTCGGCCCGGACCGCAACCAGCGAAGGGTGCTGCACGGTCCGCACCACCCGCCCGCGTGCCGGGTCGGTCTCGTCGACCGACACCAGCGCGAACCCACGGTCGCCCACGATCCCCTGTGCGTCGAGCACCACCTGGTCGTGAGCCATGTGTCTGGTTCCCTTGATCGGCGCGAACCCCGCGCGCACGACCCTCAGCTCATCGATCACGGGCCAAGTCAACCAGCGTTGCGAAACGCCTTGGCTCCCTCGGCCGCCAGCTCCGAGTAACCAGTCGTGCCGGCGCCGAGCAGCTCCTCCGCGGCGTGCTTGACCGCACCGAGGGCAGCGAAGGCGAACGCGCCGCCGACCGAGATGCGCGCCGCGCCCGCCTCGGCGAGCTCGTGGACCGACGGGCCGCCCGGCAGCAGCAAGACGTTGACCGGGCGGTCGACGGCCTCGACCAGGCGGCGTACGTCCTCGACGGCGATGACGCCGGGCGCGAAGAGCACGTCGGCGCCGGCCTCCTGATAGGCCTGGAGGCGGGCGATCGTGTCGTCCAGGTCGTCGCGGCCGCGGATGTGGTTCTCTGCCCGGGCGGTGAGGACGAAATCGTCACCGGCGGCTCCGGCCGCTGCGGCGACCCGCTCAGCCGCCTCGTCGACGGAGTAGATCGTGTCCTTCTCGATCCCGGTGTAGTCCTCGATGGACCCGCCCGCCAGACCGGTGGCCACGGCGAGCCGGAACGTCTCCTCGACCTCGGTCGTGGTGGCCGCGAAGCCCGCCTCCAGGTCGGCCGAGACGGGCACCTCGACCGCGTCGACCAGCGCGGTGGCGTGCGCGATCACCTCGTCGCGGGTGACCTGGCCGTCGAGGCGGCCGAGGGTCGCGGCGTACCCGCTGCTGGTCGTGGCCAGCGCCTGGAAGCCCAGCGAGGCCAGGACCTTGACCGAGCCCGCGTCCCAGGCGTTGGGCATCAGCAGCGGGCGTCCGGGCAGGTGCAGCGACAGGAAGTTCTCGGCGAGCGACATGCCGGTCACCCTGCCACGGGACGGCGCAGCCGAGAACCGATTTCCGGCTTAGGATCGATGAACATGGGGCACGATCACGAACACATCTCACCCGCGGCTGACCGGCGCTACCTGATCGCCGCGATGTCGCTCCTGGGTGTGTTCCTGATCGGCGAGGTGACGGTCGCGATCCTCGCCGACTCGCTCGCGCTGCTGGCCGACGCCGGCCACATGCTGACCGACGTCGGGGCGATCGCGGCGGCGCTGTGGGCGATGCGGCTGGCGGCCCGGCCGGCGCACGGCCAGTGGACCTACGGCTGGAAGCGCGCCGAGATCCTCTCCGCGGCGCTCAACGGCATCACCCTGCTGGTCTTCGCCGCGGTCGTGGGCGTGGAGGCGATCCGGCGCCTGATCGACCCACCCGACGCCGAGGGATGGCCGATGTTCGTGGTCGCGCTGGTCGGCTGCGGCGTCAACATCCTCGCGGCCGCCCTGATGGCACGCGCCAACCGCACCTCGCTCAACGTCGAGGGCGCCTACCAGCACGTCCTCTCCGACCTCTACGGCTTCATCGGCACCCTCGTCGCCGCGGTCGTCATCCTGCTCTCCGGCTGGACCCGCGCGGACCCGGTGGCCTCGCTCGTGGTCGTCGCCCTGATGACGTACGCCGGTGTCTGTCTGCTCCGCGACAGCGGCCGGGTCCTGCTCGAAGGTGCGCCGGCGGAGGTCGACGTCGAGGACCTGCGCCGGCACCTGCTCGGGGTCGACCATGTGGTCGAGGTGCACGACCTGCACGCCTGGACGGTCACCTCGGGCCTGCCCGCGGTCTCGGCCCACCTCACCCTGCTCCCCGAGTGCTTCCTCGACGGCAGCGCACCGAAGGTCCTCGACCGGGTCCAGGCCTGCTTGGCCGGTCACTTCGACGTCGAGCACTCCACCTTCCAGCTCGAGCCCGAGACGCACCTGGCCCACGAGCCGGGGATGCACTGAGTCCAGCTGACTGAGTCAGGCCCGCGCGAGCGCGGTGAGCGCGGCTTCGCGCGCCTGCTCGATCGAGTCCTCGGCGATCCCACACAGTCGCAGGCAGGCCGAGGCGATCGTGGCGACGGTCGTGCTGCCGACCCGGTCCTCGCGGCGAAGGCTGACCACACTCTCGACCATCTGCACGAGGAGCTCGCCGAGCCCGGGCTCGCCGCTGCTCGCCGAGACCCGCTCCCCCGCGGCGCGCTGCGCGACCCGGCTGTAACCGGCGACGAGGTCGCCGCGGAGATGGCCGTAGCGGTCGTAGACGGGCGAGGCGATGACGTCGGGCAGGCGGTAGAGCATGCCGATGTTGTAGGGCATGGCGACCAGCGCGCTCATGTCGCTGACGGCGAGCGCGTAGAGGCCCACGTCGGGCGTGACCGACCCCATCCCGGCCTCGATCTTCCCGGCCTGCTCGACCCGGTCCTGGACCGAGCGCTCGAGCAGCACCGCGAGGATCTCCTCCTTGCTGCCGAAGTGGTAGTAGATGGAGGCCTGCCTCAGCCCGGCACCATCCGCGATCTCGCGGGTGGTGGTGCCGGCATAGCCGCGGCTCACGAAGAGCTCGGCAGCGGCAGCGAGGATCTGATCTCGGGGGTTCGCCGCGATCTTCCCGGGGAGCAGCCGTGGACGGCCGCGACCCGGGCGCGGCGAGATCTGTGACACCGTGGCATCGCCTTTTTCTGTCGTGCGATAGATAACATTGGAGAGGGTAAGTTTCGCACTCATATCGAAAGAGTCAAGCGCCAGAGGACGTGTCCGCTCTCAAACCCGTCAGTGCGTGAGCTTGAGCCCGACGACACAGCCGACGAGCGCGACGATCAGCACGACGCGTACGGGGCTGATCGCCTCGTCTCCCGCGATCATCGAGTAGCCGACGGTGAGCGCGGCGCCGATCCCGACCCAGACCGCGTAGGCGGTGCCGATCGGCAGGGTGCGCATGGCCATCGCGAGGCCCACCAGACTGCCGATCAGGGCGACGCCGAAGACGATCGAGGGGACCAGCCTCGAGAATCCCTCGGTCCGGCCCAGGGCGAGTGCCCACACGGCCTCGAGGACGCCGGATACAACAAGAAAAAGCCAGGACATGACCACTCCAGACGGCCGTCTTGTCGCGCTTCCGGGTACGGCTCCCTCGTCCGGCAGCCGGTCTCGGCTGACGTCTCCGACCCTAGCAAACCTGTCACACGATAGAAACTTCCCGGCAATGAGGAACGCTGTGTTCTTCAGCACGGGATTCAGCGCCGATCGATGAGAGGATGCGCGGGTGACCTTCACCGTCGGCTTCGTCACCGGAGCCACCCCCGACAAGTGGGCCCGGACCTGGCGAGAGCGCAGCCGTGAGCGGCTCGAGCTGGTCCCGGTCACCGAGGAGGACCAGGAGCGGCTGCTGCGCGAGGGCGAGCTCGACATGTGCCTCGTACGCCTCCCCATCGACCGCGACGGCCTCCACTGCATCCCGCTCTACGAGGAGCAGCCGGTCGCGGTGATGGGCCACGAGCACCTGCTCTCCCTGCTCGAGGAGGTCACCCTCGACGACCTCGCCGAGGAGCAGCTGGTCATCCCCGCGCGCGGGGGCTGGACGCCGAGCGCCGAGCAGCTGTCGTGGCCGCCGATGAGCGAGAAGGATGCCGTCGAGACGGTCGCGGCCGGCACCGGGATCGCGATCCTGCCGATGTCGATCGCCCGCCTCTACCATCGCAAGGACGCCGTCTCCCGGCCGGTGACCGGCGTCGAGCCCACCACCGTCGGCCTGGCCTGGCTGATCGACAACGACGACGAGCGGGTGCAGACCTTCATCGGCATCGTCCGCGGACGCTCGCGGAACTCCTCCCGCCACTGAGCCCCCGGCAAATGCCGGGTGAACGCCTGGCGACATCTGCCTCGTCTGGGTCCGATTCCAGCCAGCGGTGTCGGCGCTCATCCCTAGACTCTGCCCGATCCAGACAGAAGGCAGGCGTTTTCAGGTGAACCGCACGGGGTGGACGACCGTCGTCGCAGGAAGTCTGGGGCTGGTCCTGCTCGCCTGGTTCCTGGTCGGCAACGCGCTCCCGGGCGGTTCCGAGCCGGACAGGCTGGCCGACCCGGTGACCCTGAAGGTCGCGGCCGGCTCGGAGCTCGACGACGTCCTGTGCGCCGGCGGCACCAGCAAGGCCGAGGAGTCGACCGGCACGCCGGTGCGCTGCAAGCCGAGCGCACTCGTGAAGC
>JALZDD010000668.1 GCA_030862715.1 Actinomycetota bacterium
GCACGATGGCGATCCAGCTGGCCAACCAGCTCGGGGCGCGCGTGCTCACCACGGTCGGTTCGGGCGAGAAGGCCGAGCGCGCCAAGTCGCTGGGCGCCGAGGTGGCGATCAACTACAAGGACCAGGACTTCGTCGAGGTAGCCAAGGTCTACGGCGGGGCCGATGTCATCCTCGACAACATGGGCGCGAAGTACCTCGCCCGCAACATCGACGCCCTCAACCCCGAGGGCCGTCTGGTCATCATCGGCATGCAGGGCGGCACCAAGGCCGAACTCGACATCAACGCCCTGCTCCGCAAGCGGGCCGCGGTGATCGCCACCAACCTCCGCGGCCGCCCGGTCGAGCAGAAGGCGACGATCTGCGCCGAAGTCGTCGAGCGCATCTGGCCGATGGTCGAGGCGGGCGAGGTGAAGGCGGTCGTGCAGGACGTACTTCCGCTGGCGGAGGCCGCCGAGGCACACCGGCTCATGGAGTCCGGCACGCACACCGGCAAGATCCTGCTGACCACCGGACCCTAGGTAGGGTTGAGCGCATGACGCAGGAGCAGACCGGGGAAGTCGTGGTCATCGGACCCGACGGGCAGCCGATCGCGGTGCCCGCCGACGTACTCAAGGACGCCACCGCGCCGGAGGCCAACGAGGACGAAGAGCGCGATGTGACCGACCTCGTGGAGCAGCCCGCGAAGGTGATGCGGATCGGTTCGATGATCCGCCAGCTGCTCGAGGAGGTGAAGGCCGCCCCGCTCGACGAGGCCTCCCGCAACCGGCTCCGCGAGATCCACCATGCTTCGATAAAGGAGCTCGAGTCCGGCCTCGCCCCGGAGCTGGTCGAGGAGCTGGAGCGGCTCTCGCTGCCGTTCACCGACGACCAGGTGCCGTCCGACGGTGAGCTGCGGATCGCGCAGGCGCAGCTGGTCGGCTGGCTCGAGGGTCTCTTCCACGGCATCCAGACCGCCATCTACGCCCAGCAGGTCGCCGCACGCGCCCAGTTCGAGCAGATCCGCAAGGGCCTGCCGCCGGGCGTGAGCCTCTCCCCCGAGGGTCAGCCCGCCCCGGGCCAGGGCAGACCGCAGCAGGACGGCCAGCACGACCACGGCGACTCCTCCGGCGGGCTCTACCTCTAGGGCAGCGGCCCACCGGCAAGCGCCACGACGACGCCGACCCCTGCCGCGAGCAGCAGCGTGAGGACCACCCCACGCTTGAGCAGCAGCAGGAGTACGCCGGCGGCAGCCAGCACCACCCACTGCCACCATTCGCTCGTGGCCAGTGCCAGCGGGACCGCGGAGCCGAGGATGGCGCCGATCGCAGCTGGGCCGGCGCCGTCGAGGAACGCGCGGGCGAGTGGCGAGGAGCGCAGCGCCTCGAAGTGCCGCCCGCCGGCGATGATCATCACGAACGACGGCCCGAACGCGATCACGGCAGCGCCCAGCGCTCCGAGGAGTCCGGCGGCCGCGAAGCCGACGACCGCGACGGTGTGGACGACCGGGCCCGGGGTGATCTGCCCGAGCGCGACCGCGTTGAGGAACTCGGCGTCGCTCATCCAGCCGTAGCGCTCGACCGCATCGGACTGCATCAGCGGGATGATCACGAACCCGCCGCCGTACGAGAGCGCGCCGACCTTGAAGGCCGTCCACGCCAGCGGCGCTGCCACCGCGGCGGTGAGCGCTCCTTGGGCCAACAAGGGCAAGGTGAGGACGGACTGGAAGGAGTTCGTACGCCACGGCCTCCGCAGCGCCACCTCGACGAGCCCGGCGCCCACGAGCACGAGGACCACCCACGCGCCGGTGGTCGCGGCGGCGACGGTGCCGACGACCGCGTAGAGGATCCATCGCGGACGTGATGGGGTCCGCTCGTAGGAGGACGGCACCAGCGCCCAGCCGGCCGCAACCGCGACCGCGGCGACGGCTGCACCGGCCCCGGCGCCCGCACCCAGCACCCACGCGGGCGGGTCGCCCAGGAACAGTGCGGCCAGGGCGAGGATCAGCACCAGCCCCGGCAGGATGAAGGCGAGCCCGCCGACCAGCGCGCCGAGCGCTCCCCGGACCCGCCAGGCGGTGAAGATCGCCAACTGTGTCGAGGACGGCCCGGGAAGCAGGTTGCAGGTCGCGATCGCGTCCTCGAACTCCTCCGGCTCCACCCAGCCCCGGCGCTCGACGACGGTCTCGCGCAGCAGGCGGATGTGGGCGGGCGGACCGCCGAACCCGATGACGCCGATCCGGCCCCACTCCCGAGCGATCTCCACCAGCGTGGTCATGACGCGCAGCGTACGGGCTGAGCGCAATGTTTCTCAGTTGTGGATCTTCTGTATATCCGAAGTGGCGAAAACCCGCGTCATGACCCGGTCACGACCCCGTTTCTCTCACGTGAAGGCCGCCGGACAACGGACGGCCAGCGCCGTCCGCCGAGAAGAGGAACACCATGGCTACCACCACGATCACCGCACGACACCGCAGTGACCTGACCGCCGTCGAGTCGCTCCGCAACAACGTCCTCGACGCCGTCCGCAGCCTCCGCAAGCCCGACCCGTCCGAGCACAAGCACCGCGGCGGGATGCCGCCGGCCGTCGGCACCACGATGTTCGGCGTCGCCGCCGTGGCAGCCACCGGCATCGTCGCACTCGGCGCATTCCGCTGATCATGCGCCTACATCTTCGGTCCGTCGTACACAGCCTGATGCTGTGGGTGGACGCCCTGGGCCTACTGAGGGGGAGGGCCAGGGCGCGGTCGGGGGGCCGCACCACGGACTGAGTGTCGTCGCACGAGCGGATCGGGGGATTCACGCTCGAGCAGACGACACCTGCGAGAGGTCTCGTCGTATCGAGGGTCTTACGACCAGATCTCGCAAGACCGCAGCCGACCATCCGAGGGGAATGGTCGGCTGCGGCGCGTCTTGAGCCAGGGCGTCAGGCCGGGACCGTCGACTCCTCCACCCAGCCGCCGTCGGCTGGATCGGAGGCGGGCGCGTCGCGGCGTACGTCGGCGTCCTTCCACAGGTCGAGGAGCACCGCCGGCCAGATCTCCTCATCGGTCACCGCGAGTTCCGCGCGCGTCCACCAGCGGTGCTCGGCCATGGTGAGCAGCTCCTCCTCGGTGTGGCCGGCGGTGGAGACCTCGAAGGCCGGCACCCAGCACGCGTAGAAGAAGTCCTCCTGATCGATGACCACGTCGCTGTAACCGTGCACCACGGTCCGCCGCATCGTCGGGCCGACCAGCTCGGCCTCGGTGATCCGGAGGCCGGTCTCCTCCTCGACCTCACGCACCGCGGCAACCACCTCGCTCTCACCGTCATCGATGCCACCGCCGGGAGTGATCCACCAGCGCACTCCGGGGATGCCCGGGTCGGAGTCGGCGAAGAGCAGGATCCGGTCGCGGTCGTCGATCAGGAGCACGCGAGCAGTACGACGGGTGCGGCGTGGCCGCTCCGCCGGCGGGACCGGGACGAAGGTGCGGGGTGAGTCTTCCTCGGAAGCCATGGCGCCATCCTCACCCACGCGGCGCGTACATGATCACGCCCATTCCCGCCAGGCACAGGGCCGCGCCGGCGATGTCCCAGCGGTCGGGCCGGTAACCGTCCATCGCCATCCCCCAGGCGATCGAGCCGACGACGAAGACACCGCCGTACGCAGCCAGGATCCGCCCGAAGTGGGCATCGGGCTGCAGCGTGGCGACGACGCCGTAGAGACCGAGTGCGATGAACCCGGCGCCCACCCAGAGCCAGCCGCGATGCTCCCGCAGCCCCTGCCAGACCAACCAGGCGCCACCGATCTCGGCGACCGCGGCCAGCCCGAAGAGCAGGAGCGAGCGGAGGATCAAAACCCGTCGCCGATCAGGTGCGCACCGCCCAGCGGGTCGTTGTTCCACGAGATCGTGGTCCAGCCCTCCTCCAGGCTGCCCTCGACAACCGCGAGGCCGGTGTTGCGGATCCGGTTGTCGTCGCCGAAGGCGGGCGACTGCGTCGTGCGCAGCCCGGTCCACATCCGGATCGCCGCACCGTGGGAGACGATCGCGACGGTGTCATCGGGCTCGTGCTGCTTGACCACCGCCTGCACGGCGGCGTCGTAGCGCGCCAGGAACTCATGGCCCGCCTCGCCACCCGGGACCGGGGTCTCGAGCTTGCCGGCGATCCAGTCGGCGAGCGCCTCGAGATACGCCGTCACGGACTCCTTGTCGGTGGCCATCTCCAGGTGACCGGCGTTGATCTCCTCGAACCCCTCCTGCACGACGACCGGCATCCCGAGCCGGTTGGCGAGCGGCTCGGCGGTCAGCTGCGTACGCACCAGCCGGGAGGCGTACAGACCCGCGATCCTCTCCCCCGCCAGCGCATCCGGCACCGCCGCGGCCTGGGAGAGTCCGAGCTCGGTCAATCCCGCTCCCGGGAAGGCGGTATCAAGCGCCCCCAAGACGTTGCTCGGGGTCTGGCCGTGTCTGATCAGCAGAAGTCTCATATGCCGGTAAGGGTACGGGAACCGCCTCGCCTGAAGTCACGGACTAATGTGAATCCGGACGAACAACTTCCGGGAGCCGCCACGATGGGACATGACGAGAGCCCGACCGCTCGGGCACTGCTCACCCTGGAGCTGCTGCAGTCCTCCCCCGGCATCACCGCCGAGCGCCTGGGCGAGAGGCTGCGGGTCACCGAGCGCGCCGCCAGGCGCTATGTCGCGATCCTGCGGGAGGCGGGGATCCCGGTCGAGTCCGAGCGCGGTCCCTATGGCGGCTACCGGCTCGGCCGCGGGATGCGTACGCCGCTCATCTTCACCACCGCGGAGGCGCTCGGCCTGGTGATGGCTCTGCTCGACGGCCACCACGACATCGCCGACGCCAGCGGTCCGGTCGGGAGCGCGGTCGGCAAGATCGGCCGGGTGCTGCCCGAGTCGCTGTCACAGACGGTGGCCGCTGTGCGGCGTACGATCTCGGCGGTCCCCGACCAGAGCGCCGTCTCGCCCGACCCGGACATCACCACCAGCCTGGTCCAGGCCTGCGACTCCCGACGGCGCACCACCATCGCCTACACGACCGAGAACGGCAACGAGCGCAAGATGGTCGTCGACCCCTGGGCGGTCGTCGTACGCCACGCCCGCTGGTATCTCCTCTGCTGGTCGCACACCGCCGACGCGCGGCGGGTGCTCAGGGCCGACCGGATTGGCGCTGTCGACATCGAGGAGACCAGCTTCGTACGTCCGGAGATCGACCCCGTCACCGAGGTCGAGGAACACCTCGGCGAGGGCTGGGCGTATGCGGTCGAGGTCGTCTTCGACGCCCCGTTCGCGCAGGTCGACCGGTATCTTCCGCGCGTCCTGGGCCGCCTCGAGCCCATCGATGACGGCCATTGCCGTCTCGTCGGAAGCACCAACAGTCCGGATTGGTACGCCCAGGAGCTCGCCCGCCGCGCCGTCCCCTTCCGGGTCGTCGAGGGCGACGAGGTACGCAGCTGCGTGGCCGTCCTCGGCCGGCGACTCCTCGACGCCGCCGAGCGCTGACCCGCCACTCTGGTCGAGCCAGCGGAGGCTCAGGAGAGCTTTGCCGGCAAATGGGAGTAGCCGCGGAGGATGCGGGTGGGGTGCCGCTCGCGGCCGTCGACAAGCTTCAGGTCCGGGAAGCGCTCGAAGAGGAGCCGAAGGCCGATCTCGCCCTCCATCCGGGCAAGGGCGGCGCCGAGGCAGAAGTGGCGGCCGCTGGAGAAGGAGATGTGGTCGCGGGCGTTCTCGCGGGTCACGTCGAAGACGTGCGGGTCGGTGAACACCACCGGGTCGCGGTTGGCGGCGGCGAGGATGGTGTTGATGATCGTGCCGCGCCGGATCGGCTCGCCCGCGATCACCGAGTCACAGCGGGCGACCCGGCCGGTCAGCAGCACGGGCGGGTCGAGCCGGAGGACCTCGTCGGCGGCGTTCGCCCACAGCTCGGGGCGCTCGCGCAGGATGTCTAGTTGGGCGGGATTGTCGTGGAGCAGCGCGATCCCGTTGCCGATCAGGTTCACGGTGGTCTCGAACCCGGCTGCGAAGACCAGGCCGGCGATCGCGCGCAGCTCGTGCTCGCTGAGCCGGTCGCCATCCTCACGTACCGCGACGAGCTGGCTCAGCAGGTCGTCACCTGGATGGGCGGCGATGTCGGCCAGGTGTCCGCGCAGCCAGGTGTCGAACTCCTCCAGCGACGCCTCCATCCCCCGGAACGTGCCCCAGTCGAGCCCGATGTCGAGGCTCAGCGCGGCGCCCTTCCCCATCTCGAGCATGCGCTCGCGCAGTTCGACCGGCACCCCGAGCACCTCCGAGATGACCGTGATCGGCAGCAGCCCGCAGTAGCGGGCGACCAGGTCGACCTCCGAGGACTCCGACGCCTCCAGAGTGTCGAGAAGCTCCCGGGCGATCTCCTCGGTACGTCCCCGCAGCCGCTCCACGGCCTTCACCGTGAACACTCGTGTGACGAGCTTGCGGTAGCGCGTGTGGGCCGGTGGTTCGGTCGCGAGCAGTGACGGCGGCTGGATCGGGTTGAACACGTCGCTCGCCGCCCACGTGCCGGCCTTCGCCATCCACCCGCCGCCCGCGTCGGGCGCGAAGAAGCCGGTCACGAAGTCGGGGCTCGTCAGCACCTCTCGGACGACCGCCTGATCGGTCGCGACCTGGCTGAACGCACCGCGATAGAGCGGCCCCTGCGCGCGCACCTCCTCGAAGAGGTCCACCAGATCGAACGTGTGCGACCCCGGTCCGCTGAGGATCAGGTCGCCCTGGAGATCGCCCTTCTTCGCGGATCGGGTGATGACCGTACGCGGCAACCCGTGCCCCAGCGCCCAGCGCACACCCTGCTTGGCGGTGCGCTCCAACGTGTGGAGCGTCCGTCCGGCAATCGTGCGGGTGCCGACCGGCGGCGTGATCTTGAGCGGCATGCGAGACCTCCGAGGCGCAGGAACACGTTCTCATGCAGCGTACGCCGCACCGGAGGCCGCCACATCCGACCGTGGTAGCAATCAGCGCCTGACGAACTCGCGATCGCCCTTGGGCCAGGAGTGGGTGTAGCCGGTGACCTTCTTGGCACCGTCGACCCGGACGCTCCACTCCGCGTGCCCAGAGGCGACCGGCTTGACCACGACGAGCTGGTTGGGCTCGGTGATCGCGACCGTACGCGTGAACCGCTCGGGCGCGCCCCACGGATCCATCGCGATCGTGGCCGTCACCGGCAGCCTGCTGGTGTCGATCCGCAGCCCGATCGCCTCGGTCATCGCGATCGCCTCAACCGACAGCGTCCTGGTCGGCTCGGGCGCCGGCTTCTTGGTCGGCTTGGGCGTCGAGGTGGGCTTTGGGGTGGGCGTCGGCTCGACGCGGACCGAGGATGCTGTAGCGCTCGGCGAGGGTGTCTCGGTGACCTCGTCGCTGGCCCCCGCGCTCGGCTCCGACTGCTGGCTCTGCGGCTCCTTCTGGTCGGAGGAGTCCGGGTCGGAACCGGTCACGACGCCGCGTACGACCTCGTAGATCAGAATCAGCAGCAGGATGGCCAGGACGACCAGCACCACCCGGCCACGACGCGTCATCCGCGACCGCCGGTAGGGGGTCGATTCCAGGTGGTGCAGCGGCACCAACGGGCCGGCGACGGCCCGCCTGGCGGGCGGTCCCGGCTTTGGTTCAGGCTCAGGTTCCGCTTCCGGCTCAGGTGCCGGCTCCGGTTCCGGCTCAGGTGCCGGAGGCGGCACGAGAGGCGGTGCCGGGGGCGGCTCGGGTTCCGGCTCAGGCTCGGGTTCTGGCTCGGGCTCAGGTTCCGGCGCGGGCTCGGGTGCCTCGACAACAGGCGCCGGAACGGCCAGGACAGGCGGGACGTACGGCTCAGGCTCGGGCTCGGGGTCCGGCTCGACGATGCCCTGGATGACCATGGGCCCAGCGCCGGCGGGGAGCCAGGCCGCGCCAGGTACGTCATCGGGCGAGCCGTAGCTCCCGAAGACCTCGAGGGTCTCGACGTCGGTGACCTGCCCGTCGGGATGGACGACCATCCGGACGCGGGCCTCGTCGTCGGTGGCGACGACCTGGACGGGCTTGCGGCTCGGGCCGGCGAGTTGTTCGCGCACAGCACGGATGCCTGCCTGGTGCGGGTCCTCCCCCCACGGACGATCCACCACCAGGCCGTTGAGCGTCGTGACCCCGCGGGTGACGGAGAGGATGGCTGTCTGCTTCCGGGCCATCAGCGGCCTCCGGAAGGGTCAATGCACACGTGTGGGGTCCTCGCGGTGGGGAAGCGGGCAACGGGCTCGGAAAGTGTGTCGTTCAA
>JALZDD010000676.1 GCA_030862715.1 Actinomycetota bacterium
CCGGCCGCCGCTATCTGGTCTGGGCGCAGAGCGAGCCCGAGATCGCGGTGAACACCAGCCTCTACATCGCCGAGATGAGCTCCCCGTTCGCGATCAGCACCTTCCCGGCGCGGATCGCGACCCCGACCCGCAGCTGGGAGGTGCAGGGTTTCAAGGTCAACGAGGGCCCCGCCGTGCTGGTCCGCAACGGCCGCGTCTTCATGACGTTCTCGGCCAGCGCCACCGACTCGCGCTACTGCATGGGCCTGCTCACCGCATCGGCCGACGCCGACCTGCTCGACCCGGCGTCGTGGGTGAAGAGCCCCGATCCGGTGTTCACGACGAACGTGCAGACCGGGCAGTACGGCCCGGGCCACAACTCGTTCACGGTCGCCGAGGACGGCGTGACCGACGTTCTCGTCTACCACGCCCGGGACTACCGCGACATCACCGGCGACCCCCTCTACGACCCGAACCGGCACGCTCGCGTGCAGAAGGTCGTGTGGCACGCGGACGGCACACCCATGTTCGGCGTGCCGGTCGGGAAGGGTGGGCCGATCGTGCGACTCACCCCGCTGGACGCGCCGGGCTCGTTCGTACGCCACTACGAGTACGCCCTCAGGGTGGACCATGCCCCGAAGGATCTCGCCGACAGCCAGTTCCGCTTCGTCCCAGGGCTCGCGGGCGACGGCTCGGAGTCGCTGCAGTCGGTCAACTTCCCCGACCGATATGTCCGGGTCACCGGCGGCACGGTCCGGATCGACCCGGTCGAGCCGGGCCCGGCGTACGCCGCTGAGGCCAGCTTCCGCCGGATCCCGGCCAAGGGCGGGATCTCGCTGCAGGTGGCGACGGACCGCGGCGACTACCTCCAGCACACCCGCGGTGCGCTCACCGTCGGTGGTACCGCGGGACGGCGCTCCAGCACCTTCACCCTGACTTGAGCCGCTGAGTAACGTCGATCTGAGTTGCTACAAGGCACCCGCTGCGAGTGACGGGAGGCGAGAGCAGTGGATTGGGTCCTGGACAACGAGTTCCCCACGCCGGGTGGGACGGTGCGGTGGGCCGTACATGGCACGGGCGATCCAGTCGTCCTCGTGCACGGCACCCCGTACTCGTCGTATCTCTGGCGTGACATCGCTCCGGCGTTGTCACGTCAGCACACGGTCTACGTCTTCGACCATCTCGGCTACGGCGTCTCGGAGAAGCACGAAGGCCAAGACCTCAGTCTGGCGGCCCAAGCGCAGAACTTCACGCGACTGCTGGACCACTGGGGGCTGTCCAGCCCCAGCGTCGTCGCCCATGACATCGGGGGCGCGATAGCGCTGCGCACGCTGCTCATCGAAGGTGCCGTCTACCGCGACCTCACGCTCTTCGACGCCGTCAGCGGCGGCGAATGGGAACGCGGTCTCTTCCGACTCATCCTGAACCACGCCGACGTCTTCGATCAGCTTCCGTCCTACGCTCACGAAGCGCTGGTCGCGAGCCACCTGAGGAACGCAACGGAGGTCGGCTTCCGCCCCGGCGTCCTGGACGCGTACCTCGACCCGTGGTGCGGACCGGACGGGCAGGCCGCCTTCTATCGCCAGTACAGCCAGATCAACCAGGCCGACACCGTCGAATACGAGCACCTGCTGGCCGAGCTGTCGCTCCCCGTACGCATCATCTGGGGACGTCAGGACCGGATACTTCCGCCCGAGTACGCGCACTGGCTGCACGAACGCGTGCCGCACGCGCAGCTGTCGTGGATCGAGGGCGCCGGCCACCTCCTCCAAGAGGACGCGCCGGCCCAGCTCGTTGGCCATCTCTTGGCAGACGTCCACAGCCAGCCTGGATGAGAACACCTGTTACCAGATGTCGAGGTTTGGCGGCGCTCGATGCAGGATGCGTGCTATCACTTCCGAGTGCGGTCCGGGCGCCCGTGTTGCTGGAGTCCCCCCACTCGGTGGCGAGGGCGTCCAGGACCGCACGCCAGCTTCGCGTGGACCGCGTCCGAAGTCAGGCTTCCGCAGGCATGACCTCGACCGGCTGCTCGGCGTGAGGCCCGGTCCACCAGACGACGGTGGTGACCAAGCCGATGGCCAGCAACCCGGTGGTCAGCCAGAACGGATAGGTGCGGTCGATCCCCGAGAGCCACCCGGAGATCAAGCCGAACGGGGCGGCAGCGAGCATCACCGCGGTGCGCTGCAGCGCCATCACCCGTGACCGCTCGGCCTCGTCGACGTGGAAGGCGACCAGCGACTCCGAGAGCATGAAGAGCAACCCGGCGCCGAAGCTGTCGAGGAGGAGGCACACCCCGAGAAGCG
The DNA here is from genome assembly GCA_030862715.1 of Actinomycetota bacterium. The sequence goes on from JALZDD010000676.1 coordinate 2,283, forward strand.
CGTACGTCACGACGCCGGCGTCGCCTTCGGTGGCCGGGATCACGACGAGCACGAGCTGGCCGGCCAGATAGATGCCGAAGCCCCACAAGGTCGCCTGTTTGAGGTCGTGCCCCGAGGTCAGTCGGCGGATGAGGGTGAAGAGGAAGAGCACCGACAGCAGCGAACGCACCATCGGGAAGAACGGCAGCAGTGAGTCGGGGACGTGCAGGTGTTGGTTGACCACGACCTGCCAGAAGGTGGCGTTGACAAGGGTGACAGCCGCGACGAGGGCGGCGATGGCCAGCGCCAGCAGCGAGCCGCGCGAGCGGGCCAGCAGCCTCGCGGCCTCGCGGTAGCCGGCGAAGAGCCGCCAGAGGCTCTCGTGCCGGGTCTGCTCCATCCGGATCCGGCCCTGTCTGGTCTCGTGGGAGGCGGCGTACAGCAGGATGACCTTGGCCAGCATCACGACCGCGGCGTTGATGAAGAGCACCCGCACCGCCGGCTCCATGCCGAACTGCGCGACCATGATGGCGGCGATCGGGGCGAAGAGCGCCGAGCAGTCGGCCGCGACCCGCACCAAGGAGTAGATGCCGGTGATCTGGTCGCGCTCCGCGTCCTCGACCATCAGGCAGTCCCAGGCGTTCTGCGTGACCTGCAGTGCGCCGTTGAGCAGCGACGCGGCCAGGAAAGCCCAGAAGTCCTGAGCGAATGCCCAGATCAGACACGGGATCACGAAGGCGATCACGTCGAAGACCGCGTTCGTCAGCCGACGTCCCATCCGGTCGGTGATGATGCCGCCGGCGAGCCCGAAGAACACCTGGGAGATCATCCCGGCGGTCGCGAGCAGGCCGATCTGTGCGTCGTGCAGTCCGAGCGTGAGCATGAAGACCGAGAGGTATGGCAGCACCAGCGCCATCGACAGACCCCACATCGGCTCGGTCCACACGCATGCGCGCGGGTTGCCACGGAGATGGATCAGGGTGTGCCACAGGGAGCCGGGGGAGGATGCCACCGGGACAGTGAACCAGGGGTGACATCAATGCTGGAAACGCTTTAGTCATGGCGATCGGCCGGCAGGGGCAGCGGGCTCCTGCGACGTCCGATTGCCGCCAGAACTGGCGGAGCGACATCGGTTGAATGGTTCATGAAGCAATTAATTCGAACGATGGGAATCACATGAAGGTCGCCCTTGTCACCGGAGCCAGCCGCGGTATCGGCAAGGCCGCCGCACGCCAGCTGGCCCAGAGCGGCAGCCACGTCATCCTGACCGGACGCCGTCCCGAGGCTCTCGAGGCCGAGGTCGAACGGCTCAACCGCGACGGCCACTCGGCCTCGGCCCTCCAGTTGGACGTCACCGCCCGCGACAGCGTGCAGCGCGCCGCTGACCATGTCGCCGCGACGTACGGGCAGCTCGACGTGCTGGTCAACAATGCCGGCGTCCTTCCGGAGGCCACCAACGCCGAGCCGGCCGAGGTCGTCGACCTCGAGATGTTCCGCACCACCTACGAGACCAACATCATCGGCGCGGTCGCGGTTCTGGAGGCGTTCCTGCCGCTCATCCGCAAGAGCCAGGCGGGGCGCATCGTGAACGTCACGACCACGGTGGGGTCGCTGGCTGACCAGACCAACCCCGAATCTCCCTACTACAGCCTGGCCGTGCCCGCCTACCAGTCGTCCAAGGCTGCGCTGAACAACGTGACCATCGCGCTGGCGAAGGCACTCGTCGAGACTCCCATCAAGGTGACCTCGGTGTGCCCGGGCTTCGTACAGACCGACCTGACCCCGATCAACCGGGACAACGCGCCCACGACAGCGGACGAGGCCGCTGAGGTGGTCGTCCGCGCTGCGACCCTGCCCGACGACGGCCCGTCGGGGACGTTCATCGGCGCCAACGGGCCGGTGCCGTGGTGAGTCCCGCGTGAGAGGCCCGCTCAGCCGGCTGCGATCTCCGCGAGGAGGTCGGCGGCCGGCGCCGGGTGGACGAGCCAGCCGAGATGGCTCGACCTCAGGGTGTGGACGGCGTACGGGTTGTCCGGGGTGAGGGCGTCGCCCTCGCGGATCAGCCGGTCCTGCATCGCCGGCGGCATGCTGACGTCCTCGCTGAGGCGTACGAACGCGCGGGGCACCGTGCCCCAGGTGGTCGCCTGGGCGCGGTCGTCGGGGCCGCCGGCATCGAGGTTCTCGTCGGGCTGGAAGGTGTTGAGGAACGTACGGAACTCGTCGTCGGTGCCGTCGGCCATGAAGGCGTGCTTGAGGCCGGCGAGGACCTCGGGTGCGGCGGTGCGGAAGTTGCAGCGCAACAGGCCGACGTCGGCGGGGTTCGCGGCGGCTGCGCCGATCAGCGCGGAGGCGTCGAAGGAGGCCATCTCCGGCTCGGCGTTGTAGGCAACGGCATCAAGGGACACCGGGGCCCAGGCGGAGACGTAGACCATCGAGTCGATCAGGTCCGGGCGGGCGTTGGCGGTCGCGGTCAGGGTGATCCCGCCGCGGCTGTGTGCGACGACGATCACCGGGCCGTGCTCCTTGGCCCGCTCGAGCACCGAGACGAGGTGAGCCACGTTGTCGGCGAGGGTCACACCCTTGATCCCGCCCGGGGCCGAAGCGAGCGCGGCGAGGTCCTGGGGTGCCTGGTAGGCCGCCGGGAAGGTCGCCTCGAAGCCGTGGCCGGGGAGGTCGACCGCGAGCGAGCGGAACCCGCGCAGCGCCAGCTCGGCCTGCAGCGGCGCGAACGAGAACGAGTTGGCGAAGGCGCCGTGGACCAGGACGAAGGTCGTGTCGGTGGAAGGCATGGCGAGACATTAGCGCCGACTCGACGGGCGAGCCACGAGGTTTTCGACGGCTGCCCGGGGGCATACGAAAGATGGGCCCTGGCCGACAGAAACCTGCCGGCCAGGGCCCGTTGCTGTCGCTGCCGTCAGCCGGCGACCGCCTCCCCACGGGCGACCATGCCGGCCTCGTCGGAGAGCTTGACCTCCTTGAGGAACAGCGCGAGCGCGAGGCCGAGGAGGACCAGCGGCACGAGGTACCAGAACGCCGGTGCGAGCGCCTCGGTGAAGGCGTCGACGACCCAGGTGTGGAGCGGCTCGGGCAGCTTCTCGACAGCGGCCGGGGTGAGGCTTCCACCGGAGAACCCGGCACCGTCGGCGGGCATCATCCCCGAGGAGGCCATCTTCTCGGCCAGGCCCCCGAAGTTGTCGCTCAGTCGCGTGGTGAACACAGTCGTGAACAGCGCCGTACCGACGGTCGCACCGATCTCCCGGAAGAAGTTGTTCGCCGAGGTCGCGGTGCCGAGCTCGTGCGGGTCGACGGCGTTCTGGACGGCGAGCACGATGGTCTGCATGACCAGGCCCATCCCGGCGCCGAGCACGAAGATCATCAGCCCGAAGACGACCATCGACATGTCGCCGGTGATCGTGGTCATCCAGGCGATCCCGGCCGCGGTGATGAGCAGGCCGACGATCGGGAAGATCTTGTAGCGGCCCGTCTTCGAGATCGCGATGCCCGAGCCGATCGCGGTCAGCATCATGCCGGCCATCATCGGAAGCATCAGCAGCCCGGAGCTGGTGATCGAGGCGCCGGTCGACATCTGCAGGAACGTCGGCAGCATCGCCATCGCCGAGAACATGCCCATCCCGAGCACCAGACCGATCAGCGTGGTCACGGTGAAGGTGGGGTTCTTGAAGAGGCGCAGTGGGATCAGCGGCTCGGGCGCGAGGGTCTCGGTGACGATGAACGCGGCCACCGAGGCCAGGGTGCCGACGAGCAGGCCGAGCAGCTGCGGCGAGGACCAGTCGTAGCCGTCGTGGCCGAGCGACTCCCACGAGGTCAGCAGCACGATGCCGCAGGTGGAGAGCACCATGAACATGATCCCCAGCCAGTCGACCGGGCGTCCGGAGCGGTGCGAGGGCAGCCGCAGGGCGAACCAGGCCACGGCGAATGCGATGATGCCGACCGGAACGTTGATCCAGAACGTCCAGCGCCAGCCGGGACCGTCGGTGAGCCAGCCACCGAGGAGCGGCCCGATGACGGCGGAGATGCCGAAGAGCGCGCCCATCGGACCCATGTACTTGCCGCGCTCGGAGGCCGGCACGATGTCGGCGATGATCGCCTGGGACAGGATCATCAGCCCGCCACCGCCGAGCCCCTGGAGACCGCGGGCGGCGACCAGCTCGGGGAACGTCTGCGCCATCCCGCCGAAGAGCGAGCCGAGCGTGAACAGCGCGACCGCGACCAGGAACGGCCAGCGGCGGCCCCAGAGGTCACCGAACTTCCCGTACAGCGGCATCACGATCGCGATCGCCATGATGTAGGAGGTGATCACCCACCCCTGGTGCTCGACCCCGTCGAGCTCCCCGACGATCGTCGGCATCGCCGTGCTCACGATCGTCTGGTCGAGGGACGAGAGGAACATCGAGGCCATCAGGGCACCGAAGATCAGCCAGATCGTACGCGGTGTCAGCACGACCAACGGCTTGTCGGGCGCGTCGGGCGCGACCGTTTGACTCATGGGGTTTGGACCTTCCAGGCAGGAGTTGAACAGGCAGGAGTTGAAGAGGTGGTGACACACGGTTCCCGTGTGACGTGAGAAGTCCCGAGAGGTGTGGCTAGTCGTCGAGGAGCAGGCGGAGCTGGGCGACGGCCTCGGGCAGATGCGCCGCCGCATCGCCCTCGTAGCCCGACCGCGCCCAGGCGAGCGCGCTCGATCGCATCAGCAGGCCGGCGACCATCCCGATCGTGTCGTCGTCGACAGGGGAGGGCCGTGCCGTACGTCGCTCGGCGAGCAGCGCCTCGAGCTCACCGACGACGCGCTGGTGCCAGGCGATGTGCCGCTGCACGAGGCGGGGTTCGGAGATCATCAGCCGCATCGCCCGCTCGCCCTGCTCGATGTTGGGGGCGGCATTCCTCAGGAACCCCGCCACCAGCGCCTCCAGGTCGGTCATCAGCCGCCCCGACGGCCCGCCGGAGACGAACTCGGCGCGCACCTCGGCGTCCAGATCGATCTCCTGGATGCCGAGAACCGCGTCGTCCTTGGAGTCGAAGTAGTTGAAGAACGTACGCGTCGACAACCCTGCCGCGGCGCTGATCTCCTCCGCGGTGACGTCATCGAGCCCCCGCTCGCCGACCAGTCGCTGAGCAGCCTCGATCAGCGCCAGCCGACGCTCCCGCTTCTGACGCTCGCGGGCGTTCGACGGCGGGGCAGAGGTGGGCACGGGGATTATTCTTGCAGTGAGTGCAAGTTGCAGTCAATGCAATTAGCGTCACACGAGCGCTGGGCTGGGCAAGCCGCGTCAACTCGGTGGGTGAACGCGGTTGAGAAAGTCGCGCACCACCGGGGCGACCTCGTCGAGGTGGGTCTCCAGCAACCAGTGCCCGCCGTCGAACAGGTGTAGTTCCGCGTCAGGGAGGTCACGGTCGTAGGCGCGGGCGGAACTTTCGGGCATGTACCCATCGTGCGGCCCCCACACGATCAGCGTCGGAGGCTGATGCTCGCGGAGGTAGGCCTGTTGCCGCTCGAACCACGGCAACGTGCTGGGCTGGTCCTCCAGTAGCCGGACCAGATTCGCGATCCGCTCCGGAGTACCCATCAGTGACCAGTGCAGAGTCCACAGGTCCGGCGGGATTCGATCGGCCACGTGGTCGGGAAGTTCGCCAACGAACTCGTCGCGGAATCCCTCCAGGCTGACGTGGGCGGCGATGCCGCGGCGGGACTCGGCCCCTGGGTTGGCCCAGAGTTCTCGCAGCCCGTCGTACTTCGGTCCGAACTCGTCTTCGTAGATGTCGCCGTTCTGGATGATCAGGCAGGCAACCCGGTCCGGTTCGCGCATCGCGAGCCGGAGCCCGAACTGAGAGCCGTAGTCGTGCAACCAGATCGCATAGCGGTCCAGCTCCAGTGTGTTGACGAAGTCGTACAGGAAGCTGGCGTAGGCGTCGAACGTGTAGCCGAACTCCTCTGGTGCGGGTGTGGCGCTGTAGCCGAACCCGGGCAGATCGGGGGCGATCAGCCGCCATCGGTCGCCCAGTGCGGCGAGCAGGTGCCGGTAGACGAATGACGAACCCGGGTAGCCATGGGGGAGCAGTAGCACCGGCGCGTCATCGGCGCCGGCCTCCCGGTAGAAGGTCTGGATGGCACCGACCTGGGTGGTGCGATGCCTCATGGCGTATCCGATCCTCTCAGGACTGTCTGGGGTCGGGACTCCGCGAACATGGTCAGCATCGGCACACTGGGCCAGTACCCGCGTCCAAGGGACCTGACCCGGCCGCTCGTTCACGCGGTCGGGTTCAGGCGCCCGCGGCGGTCTGATGGAGGTGCGGATCTCCTCGGTGAGCTCCGGGACGGGGCCGACCACCTCGACGGCGGGCGCGACCTCTTGGATCGGCAGCGCTCGCACCGGCGACTCACCGGCGCCCCAGCCGGCCCGCCACTTCGTCAGTTGCTCGGAGGAAGCGATGTAGACGATCCGCCCGACCCCTGACCATCCATGCGCCGCCGAGCACATAGGGCAGTGCTCGCCGGAGGTGTAGACCGTCGCCCCGGCCCGGGTCGCCGGGTCGAGGTGGATCGCCGCCCAGCGGGCGAGCTCGATCTCCGGGTGCGCGGTCGGGTCGCCGGTCGAGTGCTCTCGGTTGCGGCCCTCCTGGAGCGCGTTGCCGGCGCTGTCGGCCAGGACGGACCCGAACGGGCCGTCGCCGTCGGCCAGCGCCTCGGCCGCCAGCTCCAGGCAGCGTCGCAGGTGGGCCATGTCAGCCTGGGTGAGGTCGGTGGTCACCGTTCCAGTCTGCGGCGAGTGGCGGTGTATGTCGTTTCATTTCCTGGCGATCGTTGGCTGGCAGGGCTTCAATCGTATGGATGTGGATTTGCATACTTATGGCGTGTCGCGCCGACCCTGCTTGTGACTGCCATAACTATGCATAACTATGGTCGTGTGACACCCCAACAACTGGCCGACGTGATCGCGGCGGGCGAGTCGCTGACAGTGGAGTTCAAACGAGCGACGCAGGGTGCGATCAACGACAACGCGCTCGTTGAGGCCGTTGTCTGCCTCGCCAACGGTGAGGGCGGGTTGCTCCTTCTTGGGGTCGAGGATGACGGGCGGGTCACCGGCGTGGCCCCGCGCCACGGAGAAACGACCCACCCGCACCTGCTCCAAGCACTGATTCTCAACAAGACCGAGACACCAGTCGCCGTCGCTGTCGAGATGGTCGAGGTCGATGACAAGCCAGTTGCCGTGATCGACGTGCCGAACATGCCCTTCCCGATCGGTTCCAAGACCGGGAAGTACGTCCGTCGCTCGCTGAAGGTGGACGGCACGCCCGAGTGTGTGCCGTACCCGCTGCACGAGATGTTGTCCATCGGTCTCACAGCCCAGGGCCGTGACTACGCTGCGACGCCTGCACGCGGCGCGACCTTCACAGACCTGGATGGGGACGAGTTCGAACGCTTCCGGAGAATGTGCGCGACCGCGAAGGGTGATGGCACCCTCGCAGAACTCGCCGACGAAGAGATCCTCCGAAGCCTGCGTCTGCTGCGCCCCGAGGACCGGAATGCGCTCACGCTCGGCGCGATTCTGCTCTTTGGAACGACTGATGCAGTCGCTCGTTTCGTGCCGACTTCGGAGGCGGTCTTCCAGGAGCTGCGGGGGACCGCCATCGCAACGAACGAAACGATGAGACTGCCACTGTTCAAGGCAGCAGACCGCCTCTTCGATCTGGTTGACGTACGGAACTCCGAGCAAGAGCTCATGGTCGGGCTACACCGGATCGGCATCGCCCGAGTGCCGAGCGTTGCCGTTCGTGAGTCGATCGCCAATGCTCTTGTGCACCGCGACTACTCCGAGATCGGCCCGATCACGGTGCAACTCACCGACGACCAGTTTCGCGTCAAGAGTCCGGGCGGCTTTCCGGCTGGCATCACGCTGAAGAACTTCCTCGACGATTCGAAGCCACGCAGCGCGATCCTGGCCGAGGCCTTCAAACGTGCAGGCATCGTGGACCGTGCCGGTCGAGGCATCCGAGAGATGTACGGCCAACTGCTGCGCGCCGGTCGTGGCGTACCCGACTACTCGGCGACCAACAACAGCGCCGTCATCGTCCAGATCCCCACCAGCGACGCAGACCTCGAGATGGTCCGCTTCGTGGTCGAGTATGAGGACGCCAACGGACGGACACTCCAGCTCACCCAGTTGCAGATACTGCACGAGATCAAGGCGATGGGACCCGAGACCACCAATGAACTCGTGCAGGCCACGCACGAGTCTGAATCGGTCATCCGGGCGAGCCTTGCGAGGTTGGCCGAGATGGGCTTAGTCGAGTCCCGCGGGAACGGTCGCAGCCGTCGACACCACCTGACGGCCTCGTTCTTCCGACTCGCTCAAGCCAGCGCGTACGTGCGGCTCCAGGACACCGATCCCATTCAGCAGGACCACATGATCTTGGCGTACGTCGACCAGTTCGGCAGCATCACCCGCAGCAAGACCGCCGAACTCTGTCATCTGACGCCCAACCAGGCGCGCGTTGCGCTCAAACGCCTTACAGATGCCGGGGCACTTCTGCTGGTCGGCGAACGTCGTGGCGCCCACTACGTCAGGCCAACATCGACCTGACGGGGAAGACCCCAAGCATTCGTCCGTCCATCCGACTCTGGAGCGCTGGGTCCGGCCCGATGTGGTGGAGACGTCAGCCGGCCTCGATCACCGCGCAGGCGATCCGGTCGCCGGCGTCGCCGGTCTTGGTGGTGTCCTCGTCCGGGCCCTCGGGGGCGTAGCGCTCTGGGACGTTGGCGTAGTTGTCCCGGCCGGCGTGGATCATGACCGCGCTGCCGTCCGCGTCCCGGAGGTCGTCGAGGGTGAAGGGGCCGGTGAACTCCAGGCTGGCGGTGCCGTCCTCGTTCACGAGGAGCGCCGGCAGGTCGCCGAGGTGCTCCCCGTGGGCGCTGTCGTCGGGGTTGAGGTGGCCGCCCGCGGAGAGGAAGTCGCCGGTCTTCGACGGGTCGTCCGGCGCTGCGCTGTCGGCCTCGCACTTGCCGGTCGTGTGCACGTGGAAGCCGTGGTAGCCGGCCGACAGGCCGCTCACCCGGACGCTGATCTGGGTGGCACCGTCGTCCTCCTCGATCTCGACGGTCCCGACTGACTTTCCGTCGGGGTCGGCGAACTTCGCGCTCACCTCGTTGCGATCATCGGGGTCAGCATCTGCCCCCTCCCCGCAGGCGGCGAGAGTGAGCAGGCCACAGGCAGCGAGGGCAGCAGCCGTTGCACGACGGGACATGGGATACCTCCACGAGAATGGGATCCGGTCGCCTCCACCGTACGCCGCGGTGGAGGCGACCGGCGCGCGAGGGATCAGCAGCCGTCGCGGAGCAGACCGGGCTGGCGTCCGACGGAGACCTCGATGAACTCGATCTTCGCGTCGCGGGTGTTGCCGGAGAGCAGGAAGCCGATCCAGCGGTCGCCGTCCTTGACAACCCAGGTGGTCTGGCCGTAGTCGTTGGTCTGCTGGGCGCCGGTCCCGTAGATGTCCTTGAGGACCATCAGGGAGTCGCCGATCGTGACGCCTCGGGCGGTCTCCAAGACGGGCTTGCTCATCCCGAAGGAGGCGATCTCGCCCTGCTGGTCGTAGATGACGTCGACGCCATCGCCGACCTGGTCGGCCCACTTCCAGTGCTTGCCCTCGCAGATCTCCTCGCGTGCGGTGTCGCGGGTCATCCAGCCCTGCTGGACGAGAGAACGTACGTTGCCCTGCCCTGATCCTCCCGAATGCCCCGGGAGCCAGCTGGCCGCCCCAGTCGAGGTTCGGCGTCGGAGTGGCCGTGATCGGGACCTCTGACGGGGCCGGTGTCGGCGTGGGAGTCGCGGGCGGCTCGGAGGACGGAGCTGAGGACGGAGCCGTGGAGGAGGGCGCGGCGGAGGGCGACCCGGCCGACGGGGCCGGCTCGCTCCCGCACCCGGCAAGGCCGAGCAGACCGACCGCGGCGGTCGCCGCGAGCGCGGCACGGAGCTGGATGCGGGATGTGGACATGGTGGACTCCTCGTCGGTCGTACGCCCCGAGCGGGCGTCCTGCCGATCTAGACGGTCCACGGCCCGTCCCGGTTGCAG
>JALZDD010000703.1 GCA_030862715.1 Actinomycetota bacterium
CTCCGAACGAACGGCACTGGCACGGCGCATCCGCGGACCGCTTCATGCTGCACACCGCGGTCACCCTCGGCGTAACGGCCTGGGAGGACCCCGTCACAGACACCGAGTACGACGCCGCGGGCCGATCCATCGAGAGCTGAACTGCGCCCGTGGTGGCTCGGCTCCCCCAGGCCCGGCAAGTCACCACCCGGCACTCAGCCGATGTCGAAGCCGCCAACCTCGAGACGCGCCTTGATGTGGTTCAGGAAGCGTCGGCCCCGTCGACGATCCTGTGGTCGTAGGTCAGCGTGAAGGTGCCACCGGACAGCTCGTCGGGGTGATCGATCCGACGCGGGTGCGCTCGGCCACGTCGACGATGGCGCGCGATCCCCCTGATGGAGAGCGATCCAGCGTCCCGGATGACCGGCACGAACAACCCGCGTTCGGTGTCGCGGCGACGCCTAGGTGCTCGGCGCCGGGATAGGTCACTGTGCCGGCCGCCATGTCGATCGAGGCATTGACGGTCGGGAAATCCTGCAGGGCCTCGATCGCGGCCTTGGCGAAGATCGGCAGAAAGGACAGTATGAGGCCCTCCTCCGCCGCGAAGGTGGCATTCGCCCGCGCTCGCGCTGCCACGACCTCCCAGACGTCGATCTCGACCACCGTGGTCAGCTGGGCAGAGTCAGCAACGACTCGGTCATCCGAGCGGCAACCAGCTTACGGAGTCGCGAGAGCCGCTCCGTGATCGGCCGTCGAGGTCCGGAATACGCCTGAGGGAGTTCCCGAGGGACGCCGATTCCCAACTGCGACGGCGGCGGGCGCCGGTGAAGGCGCAGACTCAGTCACAGACGCAGGTGCGGCCGCATGTCCGGCACAGGTGCGGCCGCAGGCTCATGCGCAGCGGTCGCGGCGGTGCGCACGGTGGCGATCGGCTGACCAATCACCATGGCGTCGTCCTCGGCAACCAGCAGCTCGATGAGCGTCCCCTCGGCGGACGTTGCGACCTCGGTGTCGACCTAGTCGGTCGACACCTCGATCACCGGCTCGCCGAGAGCGACGGTGCCGCGCGGCCGCTTGAACCAGGCCGACACCGTGGCCTGCTCGACGCTCTCGCCCAGCGCGGGCAGGACCACCCGGACGACGGCGGACTCGGACACGGATCACTCTCTCTGTGAGTGGACGGGAGGAACGTGCAGAAGGGCGGTCCCGCGAACACGTCGTCGCCGGACCGCCCCTTCAAGGTCAGCAGTGGTTGATCAGGATGTCGGGGACCAGCCGAGGACGACGGGGGACTGCAGCTGATAGGGCTTCGCCTCGACGCCGGTCACGTTGCCAGCCGAGAAGAGGATTTGGGGCCGGAGGGCGATCGGGGCCAGGTATCCTTGTTGGACGATGTGACGCGTCATCTGCTGCGACAGCTCCGTCAGCCGCTCAGGAGATGCGCGCAGGGACTCGTCGTAGAGCCTGGTCACCACGGAGTCCTCCACGCCGAAGGCATTGAAGCTGCCCCCCTTCGTGAAGCGGTTGTCGGCGACGATGCTCATCGGGCTGTCGGCGTAGTCAAGGATGAGCGCGGACTGCGTCTGGTACTTCTCGAACAGCTCGGCGTTGGTGCCGACCTCGACCACCTTCAGTTTGACGCCGACGTCGGCCCAGTTCTGCGCAATGGCCTGGGTGAGCGGGCTACCGGTCAGCGTTCCGAAGTTGGGCGCAACGATGCCCATCGTGAACCCGTCGGGATAGCCAGCGTCGGCCAGCAGCGCCTTAGCCTTGGCCGGGTCGTAGTCGTAGTAGTCCTGCAGTTCCGGCACGAATCCGTCGGGCGAGCTGAGCTCGGAGGTCGGCTCGACCGCTCCCTCGAAGAGAGACTCGGTGATGGCCTTGCGGTCCAGGGCGTAGTTCAGCGCCTGACGGACTCGGACATCACCGAGAGCCCTGGTCCGCGCGCCTTCTGCATCGAGGAGGGTTACCCCGCTCCATCCCCACGAGGAGACCGACGTGCTGAATCCGGCCTTCTCAGCCGAGTCGAGGGTGCCGACGTTGCCGGTCGCCACATCCAGCTGGCCGGCCTGAAGGGCACGCAGGCGCGTCGCGGGGTCCTCGATCACCTTGATCACGACCTTGTCCCACTTGATGGCCTCCTGGTCGAAGTAGAACTCGTTGGGCACGAGGGTGTAGGTCGCACCCTTGCCGGTGACGACGCTGGCAGGGTCGTAGGCGTAAGGCCCTGCCCCGGGTGCGCCCTTGGCGAGCTGGGCCGGATCCTTCAGCGCCTCTGGCGCGATGACCATGCCCCACGGACCCGACAGGTTCTCCATCATGAGAGGCGAGGGCGTTGCCAGGTTGATGCGCACCGTCCGATCGTCAACGGCTTCGACGGAATCGATGTCGAGGAGCTTGGAGAAACCCCCGCCGGCGTTCGGGAAGTAGTCGAGCCACGCCTTTACGGCTGCGGCGTCCATCGGCGTGCCGTCGGCGTACTTCACGCCGGAGCGCAGCGTCATCTCGAAGACGGTGTTTCCCTCGCCGATATACCCGAACTTCTCCGCGAGTCCCGGACCGTACTCGCCGGTCTCGGCATCCTTCGTCACTAGCGTCGCGTAGGGCAGGTACAGGATGAAGCCGGCGCCAGAGGTGCCACCGTCGACGCCCGGGTTGAGGCTCGCCAGCTCTTGGCCGATGCCGATGGTCAGTGTGTCTGAACCGGAGGACTTCTCGTCGCCTCCACTGCCACAGGCCGCGAGGGCCACAGCGACCAGCAAGAGGGCGAGCACCCGGCCCAGCCGACTGAAGGAACGACCCCCTGTCGATCTCCTGGTGACGCGTGAGCCAGCAACCATGAGTACCTCCGGATGATCCGCGATGTGGAAGGGCTCTACACGGAAGTATCAAGAGCCTGCATTATTGAATCCCATTTGGAATGCTGCGTCAACGGAGCCTTTCCACCACCGATCGGGCCACAGGACGATGACCGAGATCCCCACCCCCCCAGCAGATCCGCCGGGCGCTCACGCGCGCCGAGCGTGGCGCAGCGCTCGACGTCGCGGAGACGACAGCGCTGCTGGCAGCGACCGGTGAAGAACTCAACCGGCTGACGTCGGCTGCCGCGAAGGTCCGCGACGCGGGCCTCGCGGCGGCCGGTCGGCCGGGGGTGGTGACCTACTCCCCCAAGGTCTTCATCCCGGTCACCAAGCTGTGCCGCGACCGGTGCCACTACTGCACGTTCGTGGAGTCCCGGGGTCAGTTGCAGCGGGCCGGGAAGGCGATGTTCCTCTCGCCCGACGAGATCCTCTCGATCGCGCGGCAGGGCGCGGAGCTCGGCTGCCTGGAGGCGCTGTTCACCCTCGGCGACCGGCCCGAGGACCGGTGGCCCGAGGCGCGCGATTGGCTCGACGAGCAGGGCTACGACTCGACCCTGGCCTACATCCGTGCGATGGCGGTCCGGGTGCTTGAGGAGACCGGGCTGCTCCCCCACCTCAACCCGGGCGTCATGTCGTGGGAGGAGCTCAACCGGCTCAAGCCGGTCTCCCCCTCGATGGGGATGATGCTCGAGACCACCTCCCGGCGGCTCTTCGAGACCAAGGGCGAGGCCCACTACGGCTCCCCCGACAAGGACCCGGAGGTCCGGCTCCGGGTGCTCGACGACGCTGGCCGCCACGGCATCCCGTTCACCACCGGGCTGCTGGTCGGCATCGGCGAGACGCTCGAGGAGCGCGCCGAGACGATCTTCGCCCTGCGGGCGACCTCCCGCGCCTACGGCGCGATCCAGGAGGTCATCCTCCAGAACTTCCGGGCCAAGCCCGACACCGCCATGCGCCACACCCACGACCTGGGGCTCGACGACTACAGCGCCGCCATCGCGGTCACCCGGCTCGTGCTCGGCCCCAAGGCGCGGGTGCAGGCGCCGCCCAACCTGGTCGACAGCTCCGAGGGCTCGGCCGAGTGCCGCCTGCTGCTCGACGCTGGCATCGACGACTGGGGCGGCGTCTCGCCGCTGACGCCCGACCACGTCAACCCCGAGCGGCCCTGGCCCTCGCTCGACCGGCTCCGCGCCATCACCGAGGAGTGCGGCTTCGACCTGCGGCCGCGGCTGACCGTCCACCCCGAGTACGTCCTCGGCGCGCTTTAGCGCGGCGAGGCCTGGGTCGACCCCCGCGTCGCCGGCCACATCGCCGCGCTCGCCGGTCCCGACGGGCTCGCCGTCCCGGGCGTGAAGCCGACCGGCCTGCCGTGGCAGGAGCCCGACGGTGGCTTCGACGCGGGCGCCGGGTGGGGACGCACGGACCTCCACGAGGCGGTCGACACCGAGGGCCGCGCCGACGACCGCCGCAGCGACTTCGGCTCGGTATACGGCGATTGGCAGTCGGTGCAGGAGGCGGCCGACGGGGTTTCGAGGCTCGCCGGCGCTCGCACCTCAACCGTCGAGGGGCTCGCAGCCCTCCGCGCTGCGGAGAAAGATCCGGGCAACCTCTCCGACGACCACGCGCTGACGCTGATGACGGCCGAGGGCGACCTGCTCCGCGAGGTGGTCCGGCTCGCCGACGGGCTCCGCCGCGACACGGTCGGCGACGAGGTCACCTACGTCGTCAACCGCAACATCAACTTCACCAACGTCTGCTATGTCGGCTGCCGGTTCTGCGCGTTCGCCCAGCGCCGAACCGACGCCGACGCCTACTCCCTGTCCTACGACGACGTCGCCGACCGGGCCCAGGAGGCCTGGGAACTCGGCGCCACCGAGGTCTGCATGCAGGGCGGCATCGACCCCCAGCTCCCGGCGACCGCCTATTTCGATCTCGTCTCCGCGGTCAAGCAGCGGGTGCCCGACATGCACGTCCACGCGTTCTCCCCGATGGAGGTCGTCAACGGCACCGCCCGCACCGGCCTATCGATCGAGGACTTCTTGATGAAGGCCCGCGAGGCCGGGCTGGGATCGCTGCCCGGCACCGCCGCGGAGATCCTCGACGACGAGGTCCGCTGGGTGCTCACCAAGGGCAAGCTCCCCACCCGGACCTGGACCGAGGTCGTCTCGACCGCGCACCGGGTCGGCATCCCCACCACCTCGACGATGATGTACGGTCACGTCGACAACCCGCGCCACTGGGTGGGCCACCTCCGGGTGCTCAGCGGCATCCAGGACGCGGCCCTCGAAGCCGGAGGCACCGGCTTCACCGAGTTCGTGCCGCTCCCGTTCGTGCACACCAGCGCCCCGATCTATCTCGCCGGCGTCGCGCGCCCAGGCCCCACCCTGCGCGACAACCTCGCCGTGCACGCGATGGCCCGGATCCTGCTCCACGGCCGGATCAGCAACATCCAGACCTCCTGGGTCAAGCTGGGCATCGACGGCACCAGTGCCATGCTCCAGGCCGGCGCCAACGACCTCGGCGGCACGCTGATGGAGGAGACCATCTCCCGGATGGCTGGTTCCGAGCACGGATCCGCCAAGACCGTGCCGGAGCTCGTCGAGATCGGCCACGGCATCAACCGACCCGTCCGCGAGCGAACCACACTGTACGAGGTGCCGCCCCGATGAATGGACGGCGCTGTCCTCCGTGCGGCTCGTGGTCCCCGTGAAGGCGTTCGCTCAGGCCAAGTCGCAGCTGGACGTTCCGCACCGATCACGCATCGCGCGTCGGCTCGTCACCCAGCCTCTCGATGTCGCCCTGCACTGCGTTCTCCCCGCGCAGGTGATCGTCTTGACCTCGGACCGGTCCGCGAGACGATCGCTGGCCGCCGACGGGTGAGCTCGCTCAGCGATCCCGCCAGCGACCTCAACTCGTCGCTGGATCTCGCGCTGGCCGCCCTCCGGCGCAGTTGACCCTTGCGTTGCTCGATCAACGGCTGATCTCCGGAGAACGACAAGCATTGACCATGCATGCAACTGTGAATACAGTCACATACGCAACTGTGTGTCCAACTTGGTCACCATCGCGCAGCCATGGCGGCCGGGTTGTTTCACGCGACCGTCCGCGTGGCGCAATGGCCGCGCGCAAGCGAAAGGTGCCCATGGTGCACAGGAACAGGATTCGACTGAGTCGGGGTCTCACAGCCACGGCCCTTCTCGTCGGCATGATTGCGACGGGGGGCGCTCTAGCGCCTGCAGCTTCCGTCGCGGAGCCCGCTCTGGAGCCGTCTCCGGTCGTCTCTACAGAAGGCGGGAAACTGAAGGGCTTCCAAACCGGTGGAGTGATCCAGTACAAGGGAATCCCTTACGCTGCGCCCCCTGTTGGTAACCTCAGGTGGGCTGCCCCAGAGTCGCCGGCTCCTTGGAAGGGCGTACGGGAAGCAAATGAGTTCGGTCCTAGGTGTCCCCAAACATTCGGTCCTCCTAGCGGCGAGTACTCCGAGGACTGCCTCAACCTTAACGTCTACACGCCCCGTGGCGCCCTGCACCGCGGGAAGAGTCTGCCGGTGATGGTTTGGATTCACGGAGGCGGCTTAACCGCGGGCTTCTCGGACATGTATGTGCCCACCGATATGGTTGAACGCGAAGACGTCATCGTCGTAACGATCAACTACCGTCTCGGAGCACTCGGCTTCATGTCTCACCCCGAGCTCAAGTACGACGAGTCGTCGGGCAACTTCGGCCTCCTCGATCAACAGAAAGCCCTGCAGTGGGTCCAGCGGAACATCGACGCGTTTGGTGGCGACGAAGAGCGGGTGACGATCTTCGGACAGTCCGCCGGTGGCACGAGCGTTATCGCCCAGCTCGCATCTCCGCTTGCGAACGGCCTGTTCCAGCGAGCCATTATCCATAGCGGGGTCTTCAGGCCGGTGCTCCGCAATCAGGCCGAATCCGAGGCTGCTGGCATCGCGTTCGCTGAAACCGTTGGATGCGGCAGTTCTCAGAACGTCCCCGCCTGTCTTCGGGAACTGCCCACCGATCAAATTCTTGCGCATCAAGGGGCGGTGTCTAGCCCAACGGCCGGCGGAGCGGTGCTGCCGCGACAACCGGGCGCGGCCTTTGACGGTGGGCACTTCAACCGCGTCCCAGTCGTTGCTGGCCAGACACACGACGATGCGAATCAGCTGGTAGCGCTTTACTACGACCTGCAGGGCAAGCCCGTCACCATGGACAACTACGAAACAGTTCTAGCGGCCCAGGGTCTCACCCCTGCTGCGGAGATTGCGGCCGAATACCCACCCGCCGAGTACGCCAGCCCTGGCGGCGCACTCGGTGCCGCCATGACCGACGCAACCTTCGCCTGC
>JALZDD010000726.1 GCA_030862715.1 Actinomycetota bacterium
TCTCCAGGGTTGCGTTGTCCCCCAGGATCTCCATGGCCTCACCGGGCATCCAGACCGGTGCGGCGGTGTCGTTCTCACCCCAGATCAGGCGGACCGGAAGGTCCTTCGGGATGGCCGCCAGCTGGTCGCCGTAGGACTCGTTGACGACCTTGACGAAGATGTCGCGGATGATGCCCTTGGCGTTGCGGTAGTCGGTCGAGCCGTACTTCTCCCGCAGCGCCTCCATCCTGGCCTCGGGGATCAGGCCCTTGGAGTGGAGCCAGCGGCCGATCCGGTAGGCGAGCTTGGGCTTGCCGCCGGTCTTCGGGCGGAACAGCGGCACGCCGGTGAGGACGATGCCGCGAACGAGCTCCGGGCGGGTCGCGGCGAGCTGGACGGCCACCCGGCCGCCGAAGCTGTGGCCGACGAGCACCGGGCGGTCGAGACCCTCGAGGATCTGGGCCAGCCACTCGGCGTACTCCTTGCTTCCCCAGACCTCCTCGGGGGCCGGGGTCGCGCCGAAGCCGGGCTGGTCGAGCGCGAGCGCGTCCAGGCCCTCGAGCGTCGAGCCCCAGTCGCTGCGGTTGCGCGCCCAGCCGTGCAGGGCCACGACGGTGGCAGCATCCTTGCCGTGCTTCTCACCGAAGGCACGTCCATCCAGCAGGGTCGTCAACACGGCCGCAACCTTATCCGGGACCATGCGCTGACCCGTAACCGCGCGGCGCGTGAACCCGCTTGTCGACCGGGCAATAGGGTCGAAGTCATGGATCACAAGCCCGCCACGATCGCCGTCCACGCCGGGCGGCCGGCCCACGAGCCCGACCAGCCGCTCAACGTACCGATCACGATGGCCTCGACCTATGTGGCCGGCGGGGACAAGGAGTACGGCCGCTACACCAACGACGCGTGGGTGGCCTTCGAGGAGGCGCTCGGGAAGCTCGAGGGCGGGCGGGCGCTGTCGTTCGCCTCCGGGCTCGCGGCGATCGCGACGCTGCTCGACCTGGTCAACGACTCGGTGGTCGTGGCGACCGAGCAGAGCTATCTGGGGACCATCGGCCAGCTGGCCGATCTCGAGGGGCGCGGCCGGCTGACCGCACGCCTCGCGGACTTCTCCGACACCGCCGCGGTCGTGAAGCTGCTCGAGAAGCTCGACGGCGAGGTCGCGCTGGTCTGGGTCGAGACGCCGACCAACCCGGGGATGCAGCTCGCCGACCTGCCGGCCGTCATCGCCGCCGCGCACAAGGCCGGGGCGCGGGTCGTGGTCGACAACACCTTCGCCACTCCCCTGCTCCAGCAGCCGCTCGCGCTCGGCGCGGACATCGTCATCCACTCGGCCACCAAATTCATCGCCGGCCACTCCGACGTCGTCATGGGCGCGGTCGTCGTCTCCGACGACACGCTGTGGGACGTACTCAAGGCCCGTCGCGACCTCCTCGGCGCGATCCCCGGACCGTTCGAGGCGTGGCTGGCGCTTCGCGGTCTTCGTACGCTGCACCTGCGCGTCGAGCGCTCCTCCGCCAACGCCGCGACCCTCGCCGAGCGCCTGGCCGCACATCCCGCGGTCGCCGAGGTCCGCTACCCCGGCTTCGGCGGCATGCTCGCGGCCGTCCTCCCCACCGCGGAGCAGGCCGACCTCCTCACCCACTCGACCTCGCTGTGGGTCCATGCGACCTCGCTCGGCGGCGTCGAGTCCACCTTCGAGCGCCGTCGTCGCTGGAAGACCGAGTCGGCGAC
This sequence comes from Actinomycetota bacterium, assembly GCA_030862715.1. Next base: position 1,714 of record JALZDD010000726.1, read on the forward strand.
CGTGCCCGACGGGCTGGTGCGGATGTCGGTCGGGATCGAGGATGTCGATGACCTCTGGGCCGACCTCGCCCAGGCCCTCGACGGCCTCGAGAGCTAGTCGACGGGGCTCACCACCAGCGCCGACCCCCCACCGCGCCGCCACGGCTCGGCCGTTGAGGTCAGCAGGCCGTCAGGACCGATCTCGATCGCGGTGGCCGCACCGAGCTCCGCGGTCGAGGCGAAGCTGTGCCCCAGCGAGGTCAGCGGTCCTCCGTAGGCTTTGATGAACGCCGGCTCGGCACTTGTGTTCGCCCCGTTGCGCTGGGAGACCCGCGGCGCCGCCATCGCCTCGGGCAGGGTCCGGTCGCGGGCGTACCGCTCGACGAGGATCTGGAGCACCGTGGTGATGATCGTCGAGCCGCCCGGTGAGCCGACCGCCAGCACGGGCCGGCCGTCGGAAAGGACGATCGTGGGTGACATCGAGCTGCGCGGGCGCTTGTTGGGCTCGATCCGGTTGGGATCGTCGGCCCGGTAGGTCGTCGAGAAGTCGGTCAGCTCGTTGTTGAGGATGAAGCCGCGGCCGGGCACGGTGATCCCGGACCCTCCGGTCTGCTCGATGGTCAGGGTGTATTCGACGACGTTGCCCCAGCGGTCGACCACCGTCAGGTTGGTGGTCTCGAGGTTCTCGGTGTCCTTCGCGGTCTCGCCGGCGCCGGCCGTGCCGTCGCAGACCCCGTCGAAGTCGTACGCATCCCCGGCCGCCACCGGCTTGGGCTGGGCCGCCGCGGGGTCGATCCCGCAGGCCCGCTCGGCGGCGAAGGTGTCGTCGAGGAGCGCCTCGACGGGTACGTCGACGTGGTCGGGGTCGCCGAGGTAGGCGCCCCGATCGGCGAAGGCGATCGCGCTCGCCTCGAGCAGATGGTGGTAGGCCTCGGTGTTGGTCATCCCGGCCAGCTCGTAGCGCTCCAGGATGTTGAGCGCCTCGCCGACCGAGGTGCCGCCCGAGGACGGCGGCGCCATGCCATAGACGTCCAGGTCCCGGTAGGTCGAGTGGGTCGGCTCGCGGTCGGGGG
>JALZDD010000733.1 GCA_030862715.1 Actinomycetota bacterium
TGGGGGTTGCGGCGCAGTGAACGGGTGGAGACTATCTGAGAATGACTACGGAACGGCACACCTGGATCGCGTTCCTGCGCGCCATCAACCTCGGTGCGACCCGGAAATTCCCGAAGCAGGCGATCTCTGCCGCCGTGGTGAGGGCGGGCGGAACCGACGTCGAGACCTACATCAACACGGGCAACGTACGCTTCGACCATCCGGTCGGCGACCGGGCCGAGATGGAGGCGATCCTGGAGGAGGCCTTCGCCGCCGACCGCTTCTTCGAGGTGCCGACGATCTGCGTGACGCCCGCTGAGCTGAAAGTGATCGCCAACGACGCCGCGGCGGTCGGGATGGGGCACGAGGGCAAGCAGTTCGTGTTCTTGTGCAAGGAGCTCACCGACTCCGGCTCCCGGGACGCGCTGGTCGCTCGGGCGGGGGAGGGCGAGCGGGTCTACGTCATCGGCCGTGCCGTGCACCTGCTCACCGAGAGCTTCCAGCAGACGAAGATCACCAACGCCGTCGTCGAGCGCCACATCGCCATCAGCACCAACCGCAACATCAACGTGATCCGCACGCTCGCGGACAAGTGGGCCTGAGGCCTACTGCGCCTCGATGCGGTCGAGGTAGGCCCGGCGTACGTCCGAGTCGACGCGGGTGATCGCGGCATCGTCGTGGACGGCGCGGCGGAGCAGCCGCATCACCGGCTCGGGGACGAGCGGGCACTGTTAGCGGCGATCCTGGGGTAGCGGGTCATGCCGAAACCTCCTCCGTCTCGTAAGCCGTCACTTCGAAGTCGTCCGGGTCGAAGCGGCTGATCCGGCGGACCAGCTCGCTGGTGGACCATGGCCAGGAGAAGCTGTTGCGGCCGTTGGCGTCGATGAAGTAGCTGTGGCAGGACGCGCCGCTGTAGGCGGTGCCGGCGAGCGCGGCCTGCACCTCTTCGACGTACGCGGCCTGGGCCTGCGGCCTGACGTCGAGCTCGGCCCAGCCCTGGGCGCGGGCGGTCGTGATGGCCTCGGTGATCATCGCCACCTGCGACTCGGCGACGGCGAAGGCCGAGCCGTGACCGGTGCCGAGGCTCGGGCCGAGCACGACGAACGCGTTGGGGAAACCCGTGACCGAGGTGCCCTGGTACGCCTCGGGGGAGCCGGCCCAGTGCTCAGCGAGCGTGCGGCCGTCGGCTCCGCGGATCAGGTCGGCGACCGGCATGTCGAGGATGTGGAAGCCGGTGCCGAGGATGATCGCGTCGACCTCCGCCGTGCTGCCGGCGGCGCCGATCACGCTCGTGCCCTCGACCCGCTCGACGCCGGTCGCGTGCACCTCGACGTTCGGCTTCGTCAGCGACTGGAGGTAGTTGTTGGAGAAGAGGATCCGCTTGCAGCCGATCAGGTAGTCGGGGGTCAGCTTCGCCCGCAGCTCCTTGTCCCGGACGGCGGCGCGCAGGTAGGCCCGGCCGACCTGCTGCAGGCCCTGCATCAGCGGCTGCGGGCGGCGGAAGGCGATGCCGACGGCCTCCATGGCGGCGTACTCGACCGCCCCGAGCGCCTTCTCGAAGAAGGGCACGTTGTGCTTGACCCACTTCTCGGCGTCCGGCACGGGGTGGTCGACCTTGGGCAGCACCCAGTGGGCGGTGCGCTGGAAGAGGTGCAGGTCGGCGACCTGCTTCTGGACCTCGGGTACGAACTGGACCGCCGATGCGCCGGTGCCGATCACGGCGACCCGCTTGCGGTCGAGGTCGACGTCGTGGTTTCACCGGGCCGAGTGCCAGACCTCGCCGGGGAAGTCGGCCAGACCGGGCAGGTCCGGGATCTTCGGCTCGTTCCACGGGCCGGCGGCGGCGACCAGGAAGCGGGCGGTGATCTCGCCGTCGCTGGTGTCCAGGTGCCACCCGGCGGCCTCCGCGTTCCAGGTCGCGCCGCGGACCTCGACCCCGAACCGGGTGATGTCCTCGAGGCCGCGATCCCGGGCCACGCCGTCGATGTAGGCGAGGATCTCCGGCTGGTTGCTGTAGACCCGTGACCAGTCGCTGTTGGGCGCGAACGAGAACGAGTAGAGGCTGGACGGTACGTCGCACGCGCACCCCGGATAGGTGTTGGCCCGCCAGGTGCCACCGTAGGTGTCGGCCTTCTCGAGGATGACGACGTCCTCGACGCCCGCCTCGCGCAGCTTGATCGCGGCCGCGATGCCGGAGATGCCGGCGCCGATGACGACGACCTCGTGGTAGGTGCTCATGCCCCCGCCTCCGTGAGGACGGGATCGGCGCCAGCGTCGTCGAGTCATATTCGGATACTAACGGTATTTGAATACCGATGGTAGCCCGAACTGGTAGGATCTGCTCCGTGGGTCGGATCACGCGCAAGGAGTCGCACGCGCAGACGCGCGAGCGACTGATCGAGACCGCGCACCGGCTCTTCCTCTCGGACGGCTACAACGCGACCTCGCTCGACAAGGTCGCCAGCGCGGCAGGCTTCTCTAAGGGCGCGGTCTACTCGAACTTCTCCACCAAGCACGAGCTCGGTCTCGCCGTGCTCGACGTGATCCATCGGGAGCGGGCCCTCTCGCTGACGGAGGCCGTCAGCGGCGTCGACACCGTCGAGGGGCGGATCGACGCCTTCGCGACGTGGGCCGAGGCCAACATCGGCGACGTCGGCTGGACCGCGCTCGAGGTCGAGTTCGCGACCAGCACCCGCCGGGTCGAAGGGGTGAGCCAGCAGCTCGCCGCCCGGCGCCGCGAGCTCACCGCGGCCATCGCCGGCCTGATCGAGCAGCAGGCCGCCGACCTCCGGCTCACGCTGTCCTCACCGGCCGAGGAGGCCGCTGTCCAGCTGCTCTCCCTCGGCATCGGGCTCGGCGTTCAGCGCGCGTTCGACCCCGACCTCTCGGTCACCAGCCTGGTCGACCTGCTGCGCTCGCTGCTGGAGAGCGCGACGCCTGCGTCGTAGCGCGCGAGGCCTAATGAGCGGGGGCGCCGTTGTGCTCGGGGGCGGGGAATGAGACCCGGTTCAGGCCGCGTACGGCCGGGCTCAGCAAGGTCGCCAGCGAGATCACCACGTAGGCGATGCCTGCGATCGCGAGCATGTTCTCGATCCCGTACGCAGCGGCCAGCGGCCCCATCGCCAGCTGCCCGACGGGGATGGCGATATAGGTGCCGAGCTGGTCGTAGGAGGACGCCCGGGAGAGCAGGTCGGCGGGGACGTTCTCCTGCATCGAGAGCTGCCAGCCGAGACTGAAGACCTGGATGCCGGCGCCGGAGAGGGCAGCCGCGGGCAACAGCACCGCCAGTTCGGTGGAGAAGCCGAGAGCGGCGATCGGCAGCCCGAACAGGGCCATGCCGATCATGCCGTAGAACAGCGGCCGCTCGAGCCGGACCTTCATCAGCACGAGCGTCGCGGCTAGCACGCCGATCCCCTGGAAGGTCAGGATCAGACCCCAGCCGCCCGCGCCGAGGCCTGAGCCCTCGGCCCGCTGCGGGCCGAGCGTGAGCAGCCCGCCCTCGTAGAGCGCGTTGAGCATCGTCGCGGCGCCGACACAGAGCCACAGCCAGCTAGTCGAGCGGAAGTAGTCCCAGCCCAGGCGCAGATCGCCGATGACCGACGCCTTGCCGACCACGCCGCTGATCTTGACCGGCAGGAGCAGCAGCGCCGCGATGATCCAGGTGGCGGCGTCGAGCGCGAGCGCCCAGCCCGCGCCGACGCTGAGGACGAGCAGGCCGGCGGTGCCGGGACCGGCCACCGCGACGATCGCGCGGGTCAGCGACATCAGCACGTTGGCCTCCTGCAGCATGGTGCGAGGCACCACGAGCGGGATGATCCCCTGCTGGGCGGGCAGGCCGGCGGCGGAGACGATGCCGTTGAGCGCGGAGAGCGCGATCAGGTGCCACAGCTCGGCGACACCGGCGATGACGAGGACGGCGACGACCGCCTGGCTCAGCCCCGAGACCAGGTTGGAGGCGAACAGGATCCTGGCGCGGCCCATCCGGTCGGCGAGCACGCCGCCGATCAGCATGAAGACGATCATCGGGATGGTGCGGGCCGCGAGGACGGCGCCGATCGCGATCGGCGCGTCGCTCACCTCCAGGACCGCGAAGGCCAGGGCGACGGGCGCCATGAAGTTGCCCACCAGGTTGATGGAGCGGGATGCGAAGAACCAGCGGAAGTGGGGTTCGCGAAGTGGGGCTGTCGCCGAGATCCGAGCCATTCGAGGAGAATAGACCGTCCGGTGATTTCTATCTGCCCAAAATTCCCGATTCTGTCACGAGACCGTTATCCCAGCCGAGCGCATCTCCTCGATGGCCGCCGTGGTGCTCGCCGCCGCCACCCCTGCGGCCAGATCTGCGAGCAGCGTGGTGTGGAAACCGGCGGCTCGGGCGTCGAGCGCGGTGGCACGTACGCAGTAGTCCGTCGCCAGCCCGCACACGTCGACCTCCTCGACGCCGTGGGCACGGAGCCAGTCGGTCAGGGTGGCCCCGCCGGTGGCCGCGCCCTCGAAGCCGGAGTAGGCAGCGGCGTACTCACCCTTGCGGAAGATCTCGTCGAAGGTGACCGGGTCGAGGTTGGGGTGGAAGGCCTCGCCGTCGGTGCCGACCACGCAGTGCGCGGGCCAGGAGTCGACGTAGTCCGGCGGGTTGCCGAAGTGGTCGCCCGGGTCAATGTGGTGGTCCTTGGTCGCCACCACGAGCCCGTACGTCTGCTCCGGCTCCTTGCTCGCCGCCCGCTCGCGCAGCAGCTGACCGATGTCGTAGGCCACCCGGGCCCCGCCGTCGACCGGCAGGGACCCGCCCTCGCAGAAGTCGTTCTGTACGT
>JALZDD010000742.1 GCA_030862715.1 Actinomycetota bacterium
CGGTGTGGCCGAGGGCCCTGGTGTTGTCGGTGAGGTCGCCGGTGCCGGCGTAGACGAACCAGCCGAGGCTGCCGACGACACCGACCGCCGCGACCGCGGCCGCCGCGCCGACCATGACCTTCCGCAGCCCGCTCAGGCCGTCGAGGATGGCGCCTTGGGCACCCAGCACCGCCGCGACCACCGCGAAGCCCTGGATGGCGACCAGCGGGAAGCCCCAGCCGACCCGGGCGATGCCGGCGTCGAGCGGGATCGGGATCCAGGAGAGCAGCATCGTGACGACCGCCGTGGCGACCGCGCCGATCCAGCAGACCATGACCGGAATCCGGGTGCGGCGCGGGATCAGCGCGAGCACGGCCAGCAGCGGCAGCGCCAGGCCGAGCCACCACGGGGCGCCGAGGTCGGCGCCGTCGAGCCCGGTCAGGCGGCCCACCAGCAGGTCGAACCCACCGGCGGCCGGGGCCGGCAGCCGGCCGGGGTCGAGCAGCAGAGCGGCCCAGCCGCCGGAGAGGATCGACGGCAGCCACCACGGAAGCAGCAGCCCGACCGGCGTCGCGATGGCGGCGGTGGGCGGACCCCACTGGTCGCGGTCGCTGAGCACGGCGGGCATCAGCCGGCGGGCGACGATGAAGATGACCGCCGCGAAGACGGCCGCGACCAGGAAGGCCATCGGCGCGAAGGCGGTGATGACGGTCAGCAGCAGACCGGTGCGCCACCCGGCGCGCCAGCGGCGGTCGGCGACCGGGTCGCTGAACCCGAGCGCGGCATGGGCGAGCCAGGGCAGCAGCGCGCCGACCACGACCGCACCGATCCGGCCGTCACCGAAGGCACCGCTGACATAGGGAACCAGGGCGTACGCCGTCGCGCCCCACAGCAGCAGCCAGCGAGGGGCGCCGAGATGGCTGATCAGCCGGCCCGCGACCCGCAGCAGTCGCCACGCGCCGCCGAGCGCGATCGGGAAGCTGAGCAGCATGACGGCGGTGACCGCCAGGCTCGGGTTGCCGCCTAGGAACGTCGCGAGCACCGCCAGCGGGAAGACGTGCGGCGGCGCGGGCACGCCGGTTCCCTGCGAGATCGCGTGCCACGACTCGAACTGCAGCTGCCACCAGTCACCCACGTTCTGGGGCGTCGGCCCGAGGCCGCTGCCGGCCACGCCGCCGAGCGCCGCACGTGCCCCGATGACGCCGAGGATGCCGACGACGACCAGCAGCACCGCGACCGGGTTGGTGAACAGACGCACCAGCCACCCGGTCTCGGCGGGGATCTCGTCCTCCTCCAGCTGAGCCCGGTCGGCCTGCCGCTTGGCGGCGAAGGAGGCCGGATCGGCCTCGGCCTGCGCCATCTGGCGCCGCTCGGCGATGTCGGAGGCCTGCAGGGTGACCGCGGTGGCGACGTCGGAGACGAAGTCCAGGCCATGGCGGTAGGGCAGCCACGGCGGAGGCAGCAGCGCCTTGACCACGTCCTTGTCGGCGTGCGCCTGCTTCCGGCGCCGCCGCTTGGCGAGCATGATCTGGCCGGTGTGGCCGTAGATCCAGCCCAGCGCGGCCAGGTCGTCGAGCGCCGTCCCGGGGTCGCGCACCAGGATGAAGCCGAGCATCCGCCACAGGGTCTGGAAGAAGAACCTGACCATCCACAGCGCCAGCGTCCCCGGCCGACCGTTGACCAGCAGGGTGTAGAGCGCAGCCCGTCGCTCCTGATAGTGGATCCGGCGCCCGGTCAGCTGTGTCTTGCGTACGCCGCGATGGGCCGCCTCCACGTGGAAGACGACCGCATCCGGGACGGCGATGGTCGTGAAGCCGGCGTTGGCGGCCCGCCAGCCGAGGTCCATGTCGGTGCCGAGGACCGGGAGGTGCTTGTCGAAGCCGCCCAGGTATTCGAGGACCTCGCGGCGGATCAGCATGCCAGCGGTGTTGACGGCCAGGACGCGGCGTACCTCGTCGTGCTGGCCCTGGTCGTACTCCCCCCGCTCCAGGCCGGTCTCCCGGTTTCCGGTGACCGAGATCGAGACACCGAGCTCGAGCATCCGGCGCAGCGAGGGCCACTCACGGATCTTGGGGCCGAGGATATCGGCCTCCGGGTATTCCTCGGCGGCGTTGAGCAGGGTCGAGAGAGCGTCCGGGTCGGGGGTGGAGTCGTCGTGGAGGAACCAGATCCACTCCGGCGGCTGTGCCGCCTGGTGGAGGATGGCGAGCGCCTCGTTGGCCGCGTCCGCGAACGTCGTCGACGCCGGGAGCTTGACCACTTGGGCGAAGGTCTCCTCCAGGATCTCGACCGACCTGTCGGTCGATCCTGTGTCGATCGTGACGGCAAAGCTCACCGGAGCCTGCTGGTTCCTGATCCCGTCGATGACGGTCGGAAGCCAGCCGGCGCCGTTATGAGAGACGAGGACGAGGGCGACCGACGCTTGCACGATCGGCAACCCTAGTGCCCATCTGGTCATAGACCGAATGGACCTGTCGGGCGATCGGCCACGCCCCCGCAGGTATCTGGGCGGAAAAGATCAGCAGGCCCGGACCGTGATGGTCCGGGCCTTGCTGGCTCGTGCTTGGTTATTGCCTCAGACTGCGCGCTTCTTCAGCTTGCGGCGCTCTCGCTCGGAGAGTCCACCCCAGATTCCGAAGCGCTCGTCGTTGCCCAGAGCAGACTCAAGGCAGTCCTGGCGCACCTCGCAGGTCTGGCAGACCTTCTTGGCCTCCCGAGTCGATCCACCCTTTTCAGGGAAGAACGCCTCCGGATCCGTCTGCGCGCACAGGGCGCGCTCCTGCCAGCCCCCTTCGTCGGTGTCCGGCTCGAGGAGAAACAGCTCTCTCATCGTCTTTCCGACCTTTCGACCCTATTCAGCTTGTTTTCGGGACCGTGACCCCATTTTGGGCCAGTCACCTCACGCCATCGGCAGGTAACCGATCCCCCCGTTTTTTGCGGGCACTGCCTCTTGTTACGGCCTAGGCCGTCACTTTGATGCAGTTCCCTGCCGAAATCTTCCCGAGATTTCCAAGCGCTGTCGCCACCACCATCGGTCCCAGGTTCAATTTCGAATCACACTGATGAAATTACATGCCTGTCGGTGCCACAAGTCAACCCTCAAATCTGCTAGGGCCGCATTAACACAGGCTTTCAGCACCGGCTGGAGCAGGGGTGCTGGCCCTCGTCTGAGAGGCTAGGGCCATGCGTGACATCACCGTTCTCTCCGGCGGCCATGGTGGTTCGAAGTTCATCTCCGGGCTCCTCCACGGCATCTCTGCCGGCCGTGTCCCAGGCATTGGGGAAGATGCCCGGGTCACCGTGATCGCCAATACCGCCGACGATCTGTGGATGCACGGCGTCAAGGTCTGCCCCGACCTCGACACGGTGATGTACACCCTCGGCAACGGATTCGACCATGAGCGCGGCTGGGGCCGCAAGGCCGAGACCTGGTCGATCAAGGAGGAGCTCGAGGCCTACGAGGTGCCCGGCACCTGGTTCGGGCTCGGCGACCGCGACATCGCCACCCATCTCGTACGCACCCAGATGCTCGAAGCCGGGTTCCCGTTGTCGCAGGTCACCGCTGCGTTGTGCGAACGCTGGCTGAAGCCTGTATGGGGCGACCGCGTGCAGCTGCTGCCGATGAGCGACGACCGCGTCGAGACCCATGTGGCGGTGAAAGACGAGAATTCACCCAGTGGCCTCTCGGTCGTTCATTTCCAGGAATACTGGGTACGCCTCCGGGCCGGCGTTCCCGTCGAGAAGCTGATCTTCGTGGGGCAGGACGAGTCGAAGCCGGGCCCCGGGGTGATGGACGCGCTGCTGAAGTCCGACCTGGTGATCGTGCCCCCGTCCAACCCGGTCGTCTCGATCGGCACCATCCTCGGCGTGCCCGGGATCCGGGAGGGCCTGGTCGCCACCTCGGCACCCGTGGTGGGGATCTCGCCGATCATCAGCGGTCATCACGTACGCGGCATGGCGGAGCAGATGCTCGCCGCCATCGGGGTCGACGCGACCGCCGCCGGAGTCGGTCTGCATTATGGGACGAAGGGGACCGGCGGCTTGCTCGACGGCTGGCTCGTCGACACCGCGGACGCCGCCGCGGTCCCCGCGCTCACCGAGTCGGGGCTGAAGACGGCCGCCGTCCCGCTCTGGATGTCCTCCGAGGACGCGACCGCCGACATCGCCGCCGCCGCGGTCGAGCTGGTCACCCGATGACGGGGCCCACGAAGGCGCCCATGAGCGGGCAGGGCATCACCGTCACCGCCCCCGGCGGCGTACCCGAGGTGCGTAAGGGCGACGACCTCGCCGCCCTGCTGCTCGACGCCCTGGAGTCCCCGCTGGTCGACGGGGACATCGTCGTGGTCACCTCGAAGGTCGTCTCCAAGGCCGAGGGTCAGGTGCGGGAGGGCAACCGGGACGACGCGCTTCCCGGCGAGACGACGCGGGTGGTGGCCCGGCGCGGGCCGACCCAGATCGTGCGCAGCCGGCTCGGGCTGACGATGGCCGCTGCCGGGATCGACGCCTCCAACGTCGAGGCCGGCCACATCGTGCTGCTCCCCCTGGACCCCGACGCCTCCGCGCATGCCCTGCGCGCCACGCTCCGCGACCGCACCGGCGCGAACGTCGGCGTGATCATCACCGACACCGCCGGTCGGGCCTGGCGCGACGGGCAGACCGACATCGCCATCGGCGCCGCCGGTCTCGAGGTGCTGGAGAGCTTCGCCGGCCAGGTCGACGCCTACGGCAACGACCTCGTCGTCACCGCCCCCGCCGTCGTCGACGAGATCGCCTCGGCCGCCGAGATCTCCCAGGGCAAGCTGGGCGCGCGGCCGTTCGCGGTCCTGCGCGGCCGGGCCGATCTCGTCCGCGAGCCTGGCGACGACGGGCCGGGAGCGAACGCGCTCATCCGCCCCGAGGGGTCGGACTTCTTCGGCTTCGGGGCCAGGGAGGCCGTCGTACGCGCTCTCAAGGGTGCCGCCGAGGACCAGGCTCCGTTCGGTGCCCCGGCGAGCGTCGAGGAGCTCTCCGCGGCCGTCGCGGAGGTGACCGGGACCGCCCCCGTCCCGCACGAGGACGGGCTTCGGGTGGCCGGAGCAGACCCCGCGGTGATCGCCGCGCTGGCGTTCGCCCACGGCTGGCGATGCGAGCGCGAGGAGAACAATCACGGGGCAACTTCCCTTCTGCTACCACTGACCACCTAGAATCTGCGCGTCCCGACAAAAGACCCGAGGTACGCCGAACAGTGGCCAACAAGTCGCTCAACAAAGACCGCAAAGCGGTCATCAACGACATCCGCAAGAAGCAGGGCCGCGCAGAGCGCGTCCGTGGTGCGGCGATCGTCGGTGTCTGCATCGCCATCGCCCTCGTGATCGTGGGTGCCGCCGCGTGGGGTCCGATCACGGACTTCTTCAAGACCAGCAAGTACGACGACGTCGCACTGCAGGACATCGGCAAGAGCACCAAGGCCGCCGGCTGCCAGAAGGTGACCGAGATGGCCGCCGACGGCAACCAGAACCACATCGCCACCGGCACCGAGCAGACCTACACCACTGCTCCCCCGGCCTTCGGTCCGCACTGGAACGAGGCCAACGTCGCGCCGGCCGACATGTCGCGCAAGTTCTACACCCCCGGTGACCGTCCCGACCTCGAGGCGCTGGTGCACAATCTCGAGCACGGCTACACGATCGTGTGGTACGACGAGACCGTCTCCGAGGACGAGCTGAACGTGCTCCGGGCCGTCGGTGACAAGTTCGCCGGCACCTCGAACTTCCGCTACAAGTTCATCGCGGCTCCGTGGACCGCTGCCGACGCCAAGGAGACCGCGGTCGCCGGCGACAAGAAGACCGAGTTCCCCTCGGGCACCCACATCGCCATGACGCACTGGTCCGCCGACCCGGCCAACCCGACCGAGGCGTCCACCCAGAAGGGCGTCTTCCAGTACTGCGAAAGCGTCTCCGGCGAGGCGATCAAGGACTTCATGCAGAAGTACCCCTACACCTCCAGCCCCGAGGCCCAGGCCATGTGATTCTGGCCCTCAGGACGTACGAAACGGCCGTCTCCCTTCGGGGAGGCGGCCGTCTCTGATTTCCGCTGGTCGAGCCCCCAGTCTCAGGTGAGGTCGGTGCGGTCGGAGTCCTTGAGGGCGGCGACGATCTTCTTGACCTGCTGGGCGTGGGTGCGGGTGGTGACCAGGACGGCATCGTCGGTGTCGACGACGACGATGTCCTCGAGGCCGATGAGGGCGATCATGCGGCCGGAGTGGGGCACGACCAGGCCGGTGGAGTCGAGGGCGTGGACGAGCGAGGCGTCGCCGAGGATCGTAGGGCCGTCGGGCGAGGCGGTGGCGGCGGCCTGGAGCAGCGTCGCGAGCGAGTCGAAGTCGCCGATGTCGTCCCAGCCGAGGTCGGCGGGCACCGTGGCGACCTTGCCGGCGGCGGCAGCCGGCTCCGCGACCGCATGGTCGACCGCGATCTTCGGCAGCGTCTCCCACAGCTCCTCGAGCCGCGACGGCTCGGCGGCGATGGCCCGCAGCCGTTCGGTGAAGCCGGAGTCCGACTCCGCGAGCAGGTCGAGCAGGACGGTGGGACGGACGACGAACATCCCGGCGTTCCAGCGGTAGCGGCCGGTCGCGAGATAGCCGGCCGCGACCTCGGCCGAGGGCTTCTCGACGAACTCATCGACCAGGTAGGCCCCCGGGTGACCGTCCAACGGCTTGCCCTCGGCGATGTAGCCGAACGCGGTCGAGGCGAAGGTCGGCGAGATCCCGATCGTCACCAGCCAGCCGTCCGCGGCGATCCCCGCGGCGGTGCGTACGGTCTCGTGGAAGTTGTCGACGTTGCGGATCACGTGGTCGGCCGCGAAGGAGCCCATCACCGCCTCCGGGTCGCGCCGCTCCAGGAAGGCCGCGGCCAGGCCGATCGCGGCCATCGAGTCGCGGCCGCTCGGCTCGGCCAGGATCGCGTCGTGCGGCACCTCGGGCAGCTGCTCGCACACGGCCCGCTCGTGGATCGCGCCGGTCACCACCATGATGCCGTCGGAGACGGGCTCGAGGCGGTCGTAGGTCTCCTGCAGGAGGGTGCGTCCGTGGCCGGTGAGGTCGCGCAGGAACTTCGGCTCCGAGGACCGCGAGAGCGGCCACAGCCGCGTGCCGGCACCGCCAGCGGGGATCACTGCCCAGAACGTCATGCCGCACACCTTAGGGTTTCGATGTGCAGACCTATCCCGAGACCCTCGCCCAAGCACTCCGGACGGACCCGGGCGGTCCGTTCGTGACCTTCTACGACGAAGCGAGCGGCGAGCGCCAGGAGCTGTCCACCACGACGTACGCCAACTGGGTGGCCAAGGCTTCCGGCCTCCTTCTCGACGAGCACGGCCTCGAGCGAGGCGACAGCATCCGCATCGACCTGCCCACCCACTGGCTGGCCACCGTGTTCCTCGGCGCCGCCTGGAACACCGGGCTCGTGGTGACCGACTCCGAGAGCCCCGACGCCGTCATCTGCGGCCCCGAGACGCTGCCGGCCTGGGCGGATGAGGCCGGGAAGCGGCCGACGCTGGCGTGCTCGCTGCTGCCGTTCGGCGTACGTTTCGCCGACCCGCTCCCCCAGGGCGTGCACGACGTCGGCATCGAGGTCTGGGGACAGCCGGACGCGTTCATCCCCTGGGACCCGCCCGCCGCGGACGACGCGGCCACCTCGTGGGCCGGCGTCGAGACCAGCCACGCGGAGCTGTTCGGCGGCGACGGGAAGGCCGTACGCCAGCTCTCCACCGTCCCCTCGGCCTCACCGGCCGGCGCCGAGCTCCTCGCCTCCCTGCTCGCCGGTGGCGGCTCGCTGGTGCTGGTCACCAATGCGACCGACGAGCGCATCAGCGTTCTTGCGGAGAGCGAGCGAGCTCAGCCGAACTGGTCGTAGCCTCGGACGAAGCCCATCTGGGTCTTCCGGTCCCAGCCGCCGCTCTGGTTGTGCTCGTAGGCGAACCACATCCCGTCGGACTTGCGACGCAGCAGCAGGTCGCCGCCGGTGGAGGCACCGCGCAGGTCCTTGGTCGCGAGGATGAAGTCGAAGACGCTGGTGTCGATCCCGGGGTCGGAGTAGGTGGTCAGGCCACCGGGGCCGTTGGTGCGGAAGATCAGCAGCTTGCTCGAGACCCTGACAACCACCTCGGGCGAGCCGTCGTCGGCGTAGAAGCGGCCGGCGCCGATGACCTGTGTCGAGCCGCTCACTGCGCTACGCATCCGGTAGGACGCGCCCAGGGCGCTGGTGCCGCGCCCGGGCCAGACCCGGATCTCGCCGGTGGAGTACTTGCCCAGGAGGTCGGGCCAGCCGTCGCCGGTGATGTCGCTGACCACGTCGATGACCGAGACGGACTCGAAGTTACGCGCGATGATGACGCCCGTCGCGAACGTCTCGGTGCCGTTGCCGCGGTTGACCCGGATCGTACCGTCGGTGTGGCGGATCAGGATGTCGCCGTCGCCGTCGCGGTCCCAGTCGCCGGCGTTCATCAAGGTGGCCGAGGTGCTGCCGATCAGGTTGGTCGCGCGCGGCGTACCGAAGCGGGCGTTGCCGTCGGTGCGGATCACGACGATCCGCCGGTCGGTGGACCGCCGGGCGACCAGGTCCGGGTAGCCGCGGCCGCTGACCTGCGACTGCAGCTCGCGGGCGGCCCAGCTCGCCTGCTTCGAGCCCGCTTGCGAGCGGATCGTGCTCAGCTTGGCGTAGAGATAGCGGCCCGGGCACGCGGTGGAGCCGGCATCGCGGTGGCCCATGATCGCGTGCGAGAAGGTGCGGTCGCCGATCCGGGTGGAGCCCTTGTTGCCGCGGACACCGTGCAGGGACAGCTTCCACGCGAACAGCGTCCCGAAGGCGTTCACCAGCGCGGTCGAGGGTGCGACGTTGTCGAAGTTGCCGATCGCGGAGGCGGCGAAGGCGTAGCTGTTGTAGCCCGAGGTGTGAGCCCCTACGACGGGACGGTCGACGCCGCCGTAGCGGCCTTCCCAGATCCGGCCGAACTTGTCGATCAGGAAGTTGTAGCCGATGTCGCGCCAGCCCCGGCTCTGCACGTGGTAGGCGTAGATGCTCCGGATGATCCCCGGCACCTGGTCCCTGGTGTAGGAATTGGTGTTGACGGTGTGGTGCACGAACCCGCCGCGGACCTCGCCGTATTCGGGCGGGCCGGCCTCGCGCACGCTCTCGTCGGCACCCCACTGGCGACGGCTGTAGATGCTGGGCTTGGCGGTGTACGCGGCCGCCGACAGCGTCGCCGCCTCCCCCTTCTCGGCGCTCTCCGCGCCCTCCGCGCCCTCGGCCGGCTCCGGCGCATCGTCGGCCCCGGTCTCGATCTCGGGCGACTCGCTGCGGCTCGCGTGCGCCTCGCCGGGCGTGATCACCGCCAGCCTGAGGTCCGCCGGCACCTGCGCACCGGTCAGCCGCAGCCTGGTCTGCACCTGGTCGACCTCACCGACGACCGCCTCCATGGTGCCCGGCCTCGACCCGTCGGCCTCCGCGGAGGCCGGGTCAGGAGCATGGTCGTCGAGGTGGACGTCCAACGCCTGCCAGTCGCTCCACGTCCCGTCCACCAGCGTGCGTACGTCGGCCGCGACCGTCTCCTCCGGCACGACCGCGCCGGGCGCCCAGGTGAGCCCGACCGTCCCGAAGCCGTCCACCGATTGCGGGAGACTGGTGACGGTCACCGCGTCGCCCGCAGAGGCCGCCTTCTTGGCCTGCGCGGTGATCCGGCCGGCCCGGGGCGCGGTCAGCGAGATCTCCTCGAGGTGGGCGTCGACAGGCTTCGCGGGCACCTGCGCCGCCGACGGCACCGCCACCTGGCTCCCCGAGACGGGAACCTCGCCGGGTCGGACCACCTTCAGGTCGACGACGGTGCTCGCCGGGACCAGCGCGGCCAGGACGAACCCGAGCACGAGCAGCTGCTGGGTTGAGGCGACATAGCGCGACCGAGCGCGCTGAACCTCGCTCGAGTGCTCTTCTCCGGCCTGCGAAATCAACGTGTGGATCCCCCCTGGTTCCGTAACACCAGGGAACATCTTTCACATCAGCCACAGACGTGGGAAGAGCCCGCGGGGAACTACAGATCTGTAATTCTCCGCGGGCTCTCGCCCTGAGCTCAGCTCAGACTTCCGCCCCAAGCGCGCTGTCGGCAGCGTCGAGCTTCTTCTGCGCCACCGATCCCTTCGCGTCGTCCTCACCGTAGTGGAGGTACTCGATGCCCTCGTCGACGTCGCCGTCGAAGACCAGGCGGCCCTTCTCCAGGCAGATGACGCGGTCGCACATCCGCTTGACCGAGCCGGCGGCGTGGCTGACGTAGACCACGGTGCGGCCGCTGTCGCGGATCTCCTCCATCTTCTCCATGCACTTCTTCTTGAAGGGCTTGTCACCGACGGCGAGGACCTCGTCGGCGAGGAAGATGTCGGAGTCGATGTGGACGGCGACCGAGAACCCGAGGCGTGAGTACTGCCCCGAGGAGTAGTTGCCGACCGGGGAGTTGAGGTGGTCGCCGAGTTCGGCGAAGTTCACCACGTCGTCGTAGATCTCGGCTGTCTCCTCGGCGGAGAGCCCGTAGATCGCGGCGTTGAGGAAGATGTTCTCCCTCCCGGACAACTGCGGGTGGAAGCCCGCGCCCGTCGCGATCAGGCCGGCGATCTGACCACGGGTCTTCACGACACCCTGGTCGGGGCGCATCACGCCGCTGATCAGCTTCAGCAGGGTCGACTTGCCTGAGCCGTTGAGGCCCATCAGGCCGACCGACTCTCCCTGCTTGATCGTGAAGGTGACGTCGTCCAGCGCCTTGAAGGTGTTGGAGACCGCTCGTCCCTTCATCTTGGCGACGGTGATGTCCTTGATGCTGCGGTGGTAGCGGAGCGTGAAGTTCTTGGTGACTCCGTCCACCACGATCGAGTCGGCGGTCATGTCAAACGCTCCGGAATCTTGTTCTCGTGCTTGCTGAAGATCAGCTGGGCGATCACCAGCAGCACCAGCGAGACACCGAACGCGCCCAGACCCCACATCCACAGGTGGTCGGGCAGGTGCTCGGCGGCGGTCTTCTCCGGGTTCGGCGTCACGCCGACCCAGAAGGCCTGCTGGAAGAGCAGCACGGCATCGGAGATCGGGTTGAGGAGGTAGATCCAGGACTTGTCGCCGAGCGCTTCCTGGATCATCGAGAACGGGTACATCATCGGTACGCCGAAGCGGATGTAGTTGGTGAGGATGTTGACCGCGCTGCCGAAGTCCCGGAAGAAGACGTTGGCCAGGCTGAAGACCAGCGCCAGGGCGGTGCCGAGCGCCATCACGATGCCGAGCGCGAGCAGGAGCGCGGGAACCGTATCCCAGGACGGCGTCCATCCGCTGAACAGACAGACGACGATGAGGATCAGCGTCGCCGGCACCAGGTGGTAGAGCGAGACCAGCATGGAGGCGACCGGGAACATCTCCTTCGGCATCGCCATCTTCTTCAGCAGTCCCTTGTTGCCGAGCAGGGACCGCGTCCCTGCCCCGAAGGTCTCGGTGAAGAAGTGGACGATGACGAGCCCGGCGAACAGGTGGACCGGGTAGTTGTCCATCCCCTTGTCCGCGCCCATGATCTTGCCCATGAAGATCCAGTAGACGAGGAACTGCGTCAACGGGTTGATGTAGGACCAGAAGACGCCGAGGATCGAGTTGGAGTAGCGACCGCTGATCTCCCGCTGCACGAGCAGCTTGAGGAGGTAGCGGCGCTTGAAGACCGAGAGCAGCCCGAGGTTCTCCGCCGGGGGTGCCAGCGGCGCGTCGACGATCCGTACAGGGCGTTCATCAACTCCGGTTGCCATCGGTCCCCTTCTCCTCAGCGACCAGCCACGGCTCGAAGGTCTTCTCCCAGGCCTCGGGCGAGGTGAACTCGCTCAGCTTGGAGCGGTACTCCTCGGCCAGCTTCGGCCACTGGCGCTTGAGCCGGCGGTGCACCTTGATGGTGTCCCTCAGCATCTGGTTGAAGAGCTTCTTGTCGCGGCGGTAGAACGCAGCACCCTGCTGGTCGTTCATCGAAACGATCGCGCTGTCGTACTTGGTGATCCGGTACCACTGGTTGTCCATCGCGGCGAGCTCGGCCTCGGGGAACTCCGTGGAGAGCTTGCGCGGCTTCATGATCTGCCGGATCGGCGCCTTGAGCGCGGCCAGCTTGACCTCGCGGTTGGTCGGGACCTCGGTGTCCTCCTTGCCCTTGCGCGGCGGCTTGTGGCGGCGCACGGGCGGGAACTCGTCACGGTCGGCCTTGAGCTGCGCGTCCGGGTAGTCCTTGACCATCTCGCGTACGGCGGGAAGCTGGGTCGCGAGGGTCTCGTGGAGCTTCTCGGGGCCGGCGAGCACGTCGAGCAGCGCCTGGTGGCGCAGCAGGACCGTCGAGTACTGCATCGAGACCAGGTGCTTGATCTGGTGGGAGAACGACTCGGTGACCATGCGGCCGCCGTCGTCGTAGATCGAGTGCAGCAGCGCGGCGACGAAGCGGTTGCGCTGGTGGAAGTAGGACTGCCAGTCGAGGGCGTCGTTCTTGTCGGTCCACGGGACGTGCCACACGGCGGCGCCCGGGAACGACACGGTCGGGAAGCCGGCCGCCTTGGCGCGCAGGCCGTACTCGGAGTCGTCCCACTTGATGAAGACCGGCAGCGAGAGCCCGATCTCCTCGATCACCTTGCGCGGGATCAGGCACATGAACCAGCCGTTGAAGTCCACGTCGACGCGCTTGTGCAGCCAGCGGGTCGAGCGCAGGTTGCGGGCGCCGAAGTCCCAGTCGCCGTAGACGCCGGGGGCCGACTGCCACCAGAAGCGCCACGGCTGGACGATCTCGCCGTAGGAGTGCAGGCGGGACTTGGCGTAGAGCGAGAACATGTGGCCGCCGACGATGGTCGGCCGCTTGGCGAGGTCACCGAAGGTGACCGCGCGGATGATGCCCTCGGGCTCGCAGACGACGTCGTCGTCCATCATCAGGGCGTACGTCGCGGTGCCCTTGCGCAGCGACTCGAGCTGACCACGCGCGTAGCCGCCGGAGCCACCCAGGTTGCCCTGCTCGATGATGTGCAGCAGGTCGCCCAGGGCCTTCTCGGCCGCGGGGAACTCGACGTCGTCGGCGACCTTCTTGGTGCCCTGCTCCATCACGAAGACGGTGTCGAGGTAGGGGCGCAGCGCCTCGTCCTCACCCATCTGCGCGAGCAGCTTGGCGCAGAAGTCGGGCTTGTTCATCGTGGTGACGCAGATGTCGACGGTGCCGTGCTCGGCACGGTCGTCGGGGACCTCCGCGGTCCACTCGGCCGAGGTGATGACGGCGTCCTCGTCGGAGGCGACGATGTCGTACCAGTACCAGCCGCCGTCGACGAACGGCTTCAGCGGCAGGTCGAAGGTGAAAGTGCCCTCGGGGTTGGTGCCGGTGTCAGCGGCGTCGACGCGCTGCGAGCGACCGTTGGCCATCGACTTGTAGACGATGACGCTCGCGCCGCGGCCCTGGAGGGCGACGGTCAGCTTCACGCTGTCGACCACGGTGTGCCGGCGCCAGTAGCTGGCCGGGAACGCGTTGAAGTAGGTGCCGAGCGAGAGCCGCTCGCTCTTCAGGATCCGCAGCGCCGTACGCGACTCGATCTGGTCGGGGTGGATCTGGGTCCCGTCGTTGATCGACTGGCGGATCTGGGCGTTGTTCAGCGCCTGGGCCGTCTTGTCGGAGCCGACCTCGTACTTGTCGGCGTCGAGGATGGCAGCCTGGTTGTCGACGTAGAGCGGGAGTACGTCGGAGTCACGGTCCAGGGGCAGGATCTGCCGCTGGAGCAGTCGGGTCACGCTCATTCGTCAACGCCTCCGGAGGTGAGCGGGGTGCCGTCCTCGAAGTGGGGACGGAGCTTGTTCTCGAACATGGTGAGCGCGGACGCGATCGCCATGTGCATGTCGAGGTACTTGTACGTGCCGAGGCGGCCACCGAAGAGCACCATCGGCTCCTTCTTGGCCAGGTCGCGGTAGACCAGGATCTTCTCGCGGTTGTCGGCGGTGTTGATCGGGTAGTAGGGCTCGTCGCCCTCCTGGGCGAAGCGGCTGTACTCCTTCACCACGATCGTCTTGCCGGGCTTGTAGCGGTCAGCACGCTCGGGGTGGAGGTGCTTGAACTCCAGCTCACGGGTGAACGGGACCTCGGGGTCGTTGGCGTTCACCACGCCGGTGCCCTGGTAGTCGTCCACGTCGAGGGTCTCGGACTCGAGGTCCACCGTGCGCCAGGAGAGCTTGCCCGCGGAGAAGCCGAAGTACTCGTCGACCGGACCGGTGTAGACGATCGGGACCTTGCCCTTGTAGTCGTCGACCACGGTGAAGAAGTCGGTGTCGAGCATGACCGTGATGTTCGGGTGGTCGGCCATCCGCTCCAGCCACGCGGTGTAGCCGTCGACCGGGAGACCCTCGTACTTGTCGTTGAAGTAACGGTTGTCGAAGGTGTAGCGGACCGGGAGGCGCGTGATGATGTCGGGCGACAGCTCCGTCGGGTCCTTCTCCCACTGCTTGGCGGTGTAGCCCTTGATGAAGGCCTCGTAGAGCGGGCGGCCGATCAGCGAGATCGCCTTCTCCTCGAGGTTCTTGGCGTCCTCGGTGTTGAACTCGGAGGCCTGCTCCGCGATCAGCGCGCGCGCCTCGTCGGGGGTGTGCGACTTCCCGAAGAAGGAGTTGATCAGCGCGAGGTTCATCGGCAGGGAGTAGACCTGCCCCTTGTACTTCCCGAACACCTTGTGCTTGTAGTCGGTGAACTCGGTGAACTTCCGCACGTAGTTCCACACCTTCTCGTTGGAGGTGTGGAAGAGGTGGGTGCCGTACTTGTGCACCTCGATGCCGGTCTCCTCGTCGAACTCGGAGTAGGCGTTTCCACCGATGTGCGGACGGCGCTCGATGATGAGCACCTTCTTGTCCAGCTCGGTGGCGGCGCGCTCGGCGATGGTGAGGCCGAAGAGGCCGGAGCCGACGACGACGAGGTCAGGAGTGGTTTCAGGGAAGGACACGATCGCTCAGTCTAGGTCTCTGTGGGTAAGGGGTCGGTCAGGAGGAGGTGGGCAGGGTTCGCATGCCCCGCGCGGCGCGCAGGGCCTTGATCACGTTGACGGCTTCGTGCTTGCCGCCTCGCAGCGGGCTGAGGAGAACCACAGCCGCGGTGATGAGCCAGGGCTTGAGACGTACGAGGACGTTCTCGCCGTAGCGGAAGTGGACGACGAAGAGGTTGCGGTACATGTAGAAGCCCTTCCAGCCGGCCAGGTCGTGCTGCTGGCTGAAGTCGAGCTGTCGCACGAGCACCGCGTCGCGTACGGCCCAGATGGTGCGGCCGGCGCGGCGGGCGCGGATCGCGAGGTCCACGTCGTCGTAGAAGATGAAATAGGTCGGATCGGGAAGCCCGATCTCTTCCAGGACGGTGCGGCGGATCATGAAGCCCTCGAAGGCGACGTTCTCCACGGCGACCCTCTCCGGAAGCGCGTCGCGGGTCGGGTAGGTGTCCATGACCGAGGCGGTCTTGGGCTTGATCGCGAGCGGGTTGCGCAGGTCGAACTTCAGCGCCGCCAGCTCGATCAGCTTGCCGTTCTTGTCCTCACGTACGGAGAAGAGGCAGTCCTCGTCCTGGGCGAGCAGCACCTCGAGGCAGTCGTGGGCCGGGACGACATCGTCGTCGATCAGGTAGAGACGGTCCCATCCCTGCTCGACCGCGGCCTTGGTGCCGAGGTGGAAGCCGCCGGCGCCACCGAGGTTCTCCGGGCTGTCGATGACCTGGAGGTTGGGCGTGATCGCCTCGGCGAGGACCTGCGCGGTGTGGTCGGTGGAGGCGTTGTTGACGACGATCACCGCGTCGGCGGGCTCGTCGAGCTTGGTGAGCCCGTCGAGCAGCCCGCGCAGCATGTCGGCGCGGTTGTAGGTGACGACGACGATCGCGACCGTCTCACGGGTGGTGCTCAACGAAGGAACCTCTCGTGTCCACTGAAGTCCCCCCGGACGGCCGCCCACCACGCCTGCGCAGAGAGCCGGATCCGCTTCGGCTGCGGCTTGGTGAGCAGGTAGAACCATAGAGTCTTCGCCACGAAAGCCAAAGCGAAGGGCCACCCTCGGTAGTCGCGCAGGTTGAGCAGGTTGTTGCGCGCCATGCAGTAGTGCTTCAGGTCGCTCGGCGTGTGGTTGTACGTCGCCCTCCCCCACGCCATCGGGGTGCCGAGATCTCCGACGGAGGGATGGCGCACCTGAGCGCCGACGACGGTCGCGATCCGGGCCCCGGCCTTCTCGGCCCGGAGGCGGTATTCGTGGTCGTCGCCCCAGATGAAGTATTCCGCTCTGGGGTAGCCGATCCGCTCCACGAGGTCGCGGGTGACCAGGACCCCGTTGAACGGGATCACGATGTCCTTGATCAGGCCGTCGGTCGCGGCCGCCTCGACATCGGCGAGCTGGTGCACGACCTTGGAACGGCCCGGGAGCCGGATCGGGAACACCAGGCGGCCGGGGTCGCCCTCGTCGACGACGAGCGGCCCCCAGAAGTCGAGGTCGGTCTGCTTGAGCAGCAGCGCCAGGCAGTCGGCGTCGGGCAGGCCGTCGTCGTCCATCAGCCAGACCAGGTCGGCGCCGCGCTCGATCGCCAGCTCCAGGCCGTCGTGGAAGCCGCCGGCGCCGCCGCTGTTGCGCTGCAGGGTGCGGGCGATCACCGGCACCTGGCGCTGACCCGGCTCCTCGGCACCGTCGAGCTCGGCGAGCCATTGCGACGTACCGTCGGTGGAAGCGTTGTCGATGACGATCACCTCGTCGAGGCCGTCGACCACGTCGAGCCGCTCCAGCAGTCGCTGCAGCAGCTCGAGACGGTTGAAGGTCACCACGACCGCGGCGACACGATTGCTCCCTGGCACGGATCCAGACTAGCCGCGACCGCGGGGTATCCCGGGAATCAGCGAGTCGCTGTGACCTGCGCTTAACCCGTTGTTCAACACGCTGAGGCGAGGTCGTCGGTCTCGTTGGCCTGGTAACCCTTGTTGCGCGAGCCCAGGGAACCGCCGGTGACGGGGCCACCCTTGTCGTCGGCCTCGGAGCCGCCCGCCTTGGGCTTGCCCTCGGCCTTCTGCGTCGGCGCCTTGGTCTCGCCGTCGTCGCCGGTGCCGGGCGACTTGCTCTGCTGTTTGAAGGCCTCCTCCATCTTCGGGGTGGCCTTCTTCACCGCCTTGCGCACCTCGGCGTGGATGTCGGACATGTCCGGGTCGGAGGTGTTGATCAGCGGAGGCACCAGGGAGAGCGTCGAGATCTTCTGCGACTTCGCCTTCAGGGCCAGCGCCGAGAACCGCTCGATCTCGCTCGGCGGGACCGTGGTGGTGATGGTGGAGCCGGTCGCCTTCGCGACGTCCTGGTAGTGGCGTACGACGTCCGCGGGGCTGGTCTGCTGCAGGATCGCGTTCAGGACGCACTTCTGGCGGGCCATCCGGGAGTAGTCGTCGGAGTCGTGGCGGGCCCGGGCGTACCAGAGGGTCTCCCAGCCGTCGAGCTTCTTCGTGCCGGGCTGGATGTGGGTGTAGAAGCTGTCGGAGGGGAGGCCGACCGGGATCGGCTGGCGGACGTTCAGGGTGACTCCCCCGATGGCGTCCACGATCTCCTCGAAGCCGTTGAGGTCGACGATCGCGTAGTAGCTGATCTGCAGGTCGGTGATGCCCTCGACGGCGTCCACGGTGGCGGCCATCCCCGGGTCCTTCTCGCCTTTGTAGAGCTCCTTGTGCTCACCGGCCCAGGTGCTCACGCCGTTGAGGTAGCAGCCGTCACAGTCGAAGCCGCGCGGGAACTCCTCGTCCATCGGCGAGCCGTCGTCGAAGGTGAAGTTCTGCATGTTGCGCGGCAGGCCGATGAGCACCGTACGTCCGGTCACGGCGTCGATCGAGGCGACGGTGAGCGAGTCGGGACGCAGGCCCCAGCGGGTCTTTCCGCCGTCGGAGTCGGCGCCGGCGAGCAGGATGTTGAAGCGGCCGTTGTGGGCCTCCGCGGCCTCGGCACCGGCGAAGATCGCCTCGACCATGCCCTTGTGGACGCCGACCAGGTGGGCGCCGAAGATCAGGGTCGCGGCCACGGAGAAGGCCAGCGCACCGTTGATCGCGACCACGATGCGGCGCTGCTTGAGATCGAGCTCGAGCGGGCGGCCCAGGCGCCAGGCGTCGATGAAGAGCCCAGCCCAGGCGATGGCGCCGGCGATGAGCGCGATGCGGAACAGACCCAGCAGCCACGGCGTCGTGCCGAGCCGGAAGATCAGGCCGTGCCACAGCAGGGAGATCAGGAAGACCAGCCCGGCGGTGACCGCGAGACCGATGACGGTCCAGATCGCGATCCGGCCGACGCGGCGGTTGCCGGCGACGAGCTGGGCGGAACCCGGCAGGAGCAGCGTGATGAGCAGCAGCGCCATGGCGCGACGGAACCGCACGCGGGAGGCGCGCTCGGCGGCCGTACGCTGGGGCCGGTAGTTCTGCTCAGCCATCTGGGGTCCCTCGAGTGATGAGTTTGCACCGCCAGTATCACCAGTCACACGAGTAACACGGTGGTGCGACGCGCCGACTAACTTTAGCGGCCTGGCACGGTACGTTTGAGCGCATGCCAAACCCCCGCAACCCTGGCAGCCCCAACGATCCCCGGTCGCAGCAGTACGGCTGGGCGTACGG